>JAITNI010000036.1 GCA_031290535.1 Zoogloeaceae bacterium | reverse complement strand
CGCCTACGACAATCACGCCGTACAGGCGTTCGACCTCAATGCGGTGGATTATCTTTTGAAGCCGGTGCGCGTCCATCGCCTGCACGCGGCGCTGGAAAAAGCCCGCCAGCGTCACGCCCTTCCCCCCGAAATTTCCTTGCAGGCGCGCACACTCGGGCAAGACCTGCGCGGCGGTGGACGGCGGCATCTCGCCTGCCACGAGCGGGGCCGCCTCCTGCTCGTACCGATCGACGAAGTGCTGTATTTCAAGGCCGACCTGAAATACGTCACCGCCCGCACCGCCGCGCGCGAATATGTGCTGGACGAAACCCTGAACCGTCTGGAAGAAGAATACCCGGACACCTTCGTCCGCCTGCACCGCGCCATTTTAGTCGCCCGCACGGCTCTCTCCGGCTTTGAACGCGCCCAGGGCGAAGAAGACGCCTACGGCTGGGCTATTTTATGCGGCATCCCCGAAAAACTCCCCATCAGCCGCCGCCAGTGGGGAATTGTGAAAACGCTGATGGAGGAGTAGCGGCGCTCCGCTCAAAATATTCCGGCAGAAACCGCGCAAAAAAATGCAAAATTGCCTGCCCTGCCGGAGCGCCTGTGTCGAGAGGCTTTCGTGGGGGGGCAAAAGAGGGAAAATCATGACATTCGGCCTTGATTTTGAGGAGGCCATACAATTGGTGGCAGGCAGGCAGGCAGGCAGGTAGGCGGGCGAAAAAAAGCCTTCATGCGATTGTTCCGATGCGGGATGGGACAGGCGCTTCAGGATGAAAAGATTTTTCAGGCCGTCGGCGGAGCCAGTGGGCCGAGGGGCAGGTGTTCCAGTTCGCCCTTGCCCACCTGACGGCTATAGGTCACGATCGCGCCGGGAATCTGGTTCAAGGGCATGACGTGTTCGACGGCTCCGAGCCGGATGGCTTCCTTCGGCATTCCGAACACCACGCAACTGGCCTCATCCTGGGCAATGGTTCTGGCTCCGGCCTCGCGCATTTCCTTCAGGCCCTGCGCGCCATCATCGCCCATGCCGGTCATGAGGATGCCCAGCGCGTTGGCCCCGGCGTAGCGGGCGACGGAGCGAAACAGCACATCCACCGAGGGCTTGTGGCGGCACACCTGCGGGCCGTCCAGAATTTCCACGCTGTAATGTGGGCCGTTGCGCTTGACGAGCATGTGCTGGCCGCTCGGGGAAATCAGCGCCCGTCCGGGTTGCACCCGGTCGCCATTTTGCGCCTCGCGCACCTCGATTTGGCACATGCCATTCAGGCGCTCGGCGAACATGGTCATGAATTTCCTGTCCGACGGCATGTGCTGGACAATCACCAGCCCCAGCACCGAAACAGGCAGGCGGGTGAGGACGTCCTCCAGCGCCTGCGTGCCGCCGGTAGAGGTGCCAATGGCAATCACATGCGCGTTGGTCTTGGTCAGGAGGCTCCTGTCCTTGCCGCCCGGCAAAATCACGTCCGCCGTCAGCTTGGGGCGATCCAGCGGCAAATCAAGCGCCGCCGTGCGCGCCAAAAGGCTGGCCGCTGTGGGGGGGGAGGGTTTATTTTGATCGTTCATGAATCCAGACCGGCTACAGGATGAAGCTTATTTTTTCTTGCCCGCCTTGTTTTTAGCGCGGGTCGGCTGTTTTTTCACGGCCTTGCCGGTTTTGCCCGGAGCCGCGTCAAGCGTCTTCGGAACGTTTTGGGCGGGGCGGGCGGGCGGCGCGGTTTTTTTCGTCTCCTGCGCGGCCAGCACAAAGTCGATCCGGTTGCTTTCCAGATCGGCCTTGACGAGTTTGACTTGCACCCGGTCGCCCAGGCGAAAACGCTGACCGGTGCGCTCGCCGAGCATCTGGTGCTTGACGGGGTCGAACTGGAAATAATCCGCGCCGAGGTCGGAGACGTGCACCAGCCCTTCCACATACACCTCGTCCAGCGCCACGAAAATGCCAAAGGCGGTGACGGCGGCAATGACGCCTTCAAAGCGTTCGCCGATGCGCCCCTGCATGTAATAGCACTTCAGCCAGTTCTGCACGTCGCGCGTGGCTTCGTCGGCGCGGCGCTCGGTCTGCGAGCAGGCCAGGCCAATCTGTTCCCAGTCGCCCGGCTTGTAGTGCTCTCCGGCCAGCACCGCCTTGATGGCGCGATGCACGAGCAGGTCGGGATAGCGGCGGATGGGCGAGGTGAAGTGGGTGTAGTGTTCGTAGGCGAGGCCGAAATGCCCGACATTTTCCGGGCTGTACATGGCCTGCTTCAGGGAGCGCAGCATCACGGTTTGCAGGAGCTGGGCGTCGGGGCGTTCCCTGGCTTTTTCCAGCAGTTGCGCGTAATCGCGGGCCTTGGGCGCATCACCACCGGAGAGGGGCAGGCCGAATTCGGACAGAAAACTTCTCAGGTTTTTCAGTTTTTCCGCATTCGGGCCTTCGTGGATGCGGTACAGGCACTCCTGCTTGTGGCTGGCGAGAAAATCCGAGGCGCAGACATTGGCCGCCAACATACATTCCTCAATGACGCGGTGCGCGTCGTTGCGGATGACCGGCACAATGCTTTCAATCTTGCCGGCGTCATTGAAGCGCATTTCGGTCTCGATGGTCTCAAAATCAATCGCGCCCCGCTTGACCCTGGCCCTGGCGAGAAGCTGAAAGAGTTTGTAGAGATTTTGCAACTGGGGCTGCAAGGCTTTGTGGGCATCCGTTTCCGGCTTTGTGGCGCCGGAGAGCCAGTCCCAGACCTGATTGTAGGTCAGTCGCGCCTGCGAGCGAAATACGGCGGGATAAAAACGGTATTCCCGGATGTCGCCCGCGTTGGTGATGTGCAGGTCGCAGACCATCGCCAGACGCTCCACGTCCGGGTTCAGCGAGCAGATGCCATTGGAGAGTTTTTCCGGCAACATGGGAATCACCCGGCGCGGAAAATAAACGGAATTGCCGCGTGCAAAAGCTTCCACATCCAGCGCCATGCCGGGCTTTACGTAGTGGGAAACATCGGCGATGGCGACAATCAGCCGCCAGCCGCGTCCGCTTTTTTCAGCATACACGGCGTCGTCGAAATCCCGCGCCGTTTCCCCGTCGATGGTGACGAGCGGCAGGGCGCGCAAATCCTCGCGGCCCTTGAAGTCGCTCTTTTTCACCTTGTCCGGCACCTTGCCGTTTTCGGCGAGACAGGCTTTGGAAAACTCAAACGGCAAGTCGTGCTTGCGGAGCGCGATCTCGATTTCCATGCCGGGGTCGGCATAATCGCCCAGCACCTCCACAATGCGCCCCACGGGTTGCGCGTAGCGGGAAGGCTGCTCGACGATCTCCACGATCACCACCTGCCCGGATTTGGGCTTCAGCCTGGGTTTTTTCTCCGCCGCGATCAGAATGTCCTGGGTGATGCGGCGATTTTCCGGCACCACGAAGGCGACGCCATGCTCCACGAACACCCGCCCCACCACCCGGCTATGGGCGCGGTCGGTGACTTCAACAATGGAGCCTTCCGGGCGTCCCTTGCGGTCGGTGCCGGTCAGTCGCGCCAGCACGCGATCGCCATGCAGCGCCTTGCTCATCTGGCGCTCGCTCAAAAAAATGTCCGGCCCCTCGTCATCGGGAATCAAAAAGCCAAAACCGTCAGGATGCCCCTGTATCTTTCCCGCGATGAGGCTGGCGCGTTCGGGCAAAATGTAGGCGTCCTTGCGGTTTTTGAGAAGCTGCCCCTCGCGCTGCATGGCCCCCAGACGGCGCAGGAAAACGTCCCGCTCCTCCCCGGTAATGTCCAGCAGGCCGGTCAGCGCCTCAAAATCCAGCGGCTGCCCCTGTTCCGTCAATACCTGAATCACATACTCCCGCGACGGCAGGGGAAAGTCGTAACGCTTCGTTTCGCGTTCAAAAAAAGGATCGGCGCGGCGCACTCTGGAAATTTTTCTTGACATCATTGGCTCTTTCATTAAAATACGGCGCTCTTTCACCGAATGCCCAGGTGGCGGAATTGGTAGACGCACTAGTTTCAGGTACTAGCGCTTAACGGCGTGGAGGTTCGAGTCCTCTCCTGGGCACCAAACTTATTTTCCCCTAGTTGCTTGCAAAGCCAGTATCCACGCGGTTTCCGCCGGGGTACTGGCTTTTTGCTGGTACACTTTTTGCTCCCTAGGGTACATTGG
>JAITNI010000345.1 GCA_031290535.1 Zoogloeaceae bacterium | reverse complement strand
TCCAGCATGCGCGGGATTTGCGTACCACGAATACCGGAGCCGAGCACAATGACCACCTCTTCATCAAAAGTGACAGTATCCTGTGTGCCCACTTGCCGCATCAGGCCAAGCATGGCGAGGAAAAACAGCGCCGTCCCCGCGATGCCCAGACGGGTCAGCAATTTCAGCCAGCGGGGCATGAAGCGAAAGCTGAAGCCCAGAATCAGCAAGACCGCGCCGAGCGTAAATCCGAGGGCGTTGTTGATGGACACGCCAAAAAGAACGCTTAAGACGATGCTGCCGAGCAGGGTTAAAAGCCCGCAAGCGGCGCTGAGTTTTTGCCATCTGTTCATGGAGATTTCCGGGGGAAAACCGTTATCAGGGGCGTCTTGTCCCTGCTCCCCTCAGGCAGCAAAAGGACGGGTTTGTCGAGACAGGAAGAAATTCCCAGAAGAAACTCAAGCAAGCGCTCATGGTCTGTCATGGACTTGAATTCTCGCGGGTCAATGTCCAGCTCGATTTCATCGGCCACAAAGAAATGCACATTCAGCGTGACCTTGCCCACCCGGAGCGTTGCCAGCGACTGCGCGGCTTCACTTTTATCCCAGCACGCAAGGATAGCGCCAAAATCAATCCGATGTGCAGAGGGTGCATCTTTTTCGTGGCTTTGCCACCACTCCAGAGGGCAGGATTCATTGAAAAAATCTATCAGTTTTTGCCAATCCGACGGGGTTGTGTCGATCACCACGACATCTCTCAACGAGCCATCTTCGTAATAAATTTCATCTTTCAATGTGACCCAATCCATTTTGTTTTCCTCTGCTTATGTGCCCGTTCCAAGTCCCAAAAGTCCCGCAAAACCATACAGAAAAAATCCGACCCAGAATAGCGCGAGGGCGTATTTTTTGCGGATGAAAAGTCCGCTCGCCATCAGGCCAAAGGAGAGAAGAAGAAGGTAGAGCATTTCTGGCATGAGGGCAGGCACACCCAGACCCATCAAGGGGCCGATGATGAGCGCCAACAAAACCATGATGGAAGGCCACCAGAATGGGGAAATGCCACGCACCAGCGCAACGAAACTGAAAGCCGCCATGACAAACGCGATCTCAACCAGCGCGCCGCGCAGCAATGCCCGATAGTAGGGGCGGGGTTCCATTTTTTGCGTCAGATTTTTCCACATCCTCACACCGCTTCGGCATACAAATCATGCGCGTCGGCGTCCGTGATTCTGACTTGCAAAAAATCGCCCGGTTCAGCGTCGAAAAAATCATCGACGTACACCATGCCGTCGATTTCCGGCGCGTCGCCCATGCTGCGGGCCATGACGCCTTCTTCGTCGACGGCGTCGACCAGTACCGTGATTTCCCGGCCAATTTTTTCGGCGAGTTTTTCGGCGCTGATGTCTTCCTGCAATTCCATCAGACGACGGCGGCGGTCTTCGCGTTCGGCTTCCGGCACGGGGTTGGGCAAGGTGTTGGCGGTTGCGCCCTCTACCGGTGAATAGGCGAACGCGCCCACCCGATCCAGCCTTGCGGCGCTTAAAAAATCGAGCAATTCCTGAAATTCGGCCTCGGTCTCGCCGGGAAAGCCGGTGATGAAAGTGGAGCGAATGACGAGTTCCGGGCACGCCTCCCGCCAGCGATGAATGCGCGCCAGCATCTGTTCGGCCACGTCGCCTGCGGCGGGGCGCTGCATGGCCTTCAGAATGCGCGGGCTGGCGTGCTGGAAGGGCACATCCAGATAGGGGAGGATTTTTCCCGCCGCCATCAGCGGCAGCAGATCATCGACCGCCGGGTAGGGATAGACGTAATGCAGGCGCACCCAGATGCCAAACCCGGCCAGCGCCGCGCACAATTCCTTCAGGCGCGTTTTGACCGGTTTGCCGCCCCAAAAGCCGGTGCGATATTTGAGGTCGACGCCATAGGCGCTGGTGTCCTGCGAGATGACGAGCAATTCCCTGACCCCGGCTTCGGCCAGACGGCGCGCCTCTTCCAGCACCTCGCCCACCGGGCGCGACAGCAGCGGGCCGCGCAGCGAGGGGATGATGCAAAAAGTGCACTGGTGGTTGCAGCCTTCGGAAATCTTCAGGTAGGCGAAATGGTCGGGCGTCAGGCGGACGCCCTGTGGCGGCACGAGGGAAACAAACGGGTCATGCTCCGGCGGCAGGTGCTGGTGGATGGCGGCCATCACTTCATCGGCAGCATGTGGGCCGGTGACAGCCAGCACTTGCGGATGCGCCGCCAGCACCACATTTTCCCGCGCCCCCAGACAGCCAGTGACGATCACCTTGCCATTCTCGGCCAGCGCCTCGCCAATGGCATCGAGCGACTCGGCCACGGCGGCGTCGATAAAGCCGCAGGTATTGACCAGCACCAGATCGGCGTCGGCGTAGGTGGGCGCAATCCGGTAGCCTTCCGCCCGCAAACGGGTCAAAATCTGCTCCGCGTCGGAAGAAGCTTTTGGGCAACCGAGAGAGACCAGACCTATACTTTTTGTAAGACTCATGTAAAACTGCCTGATGCACCAGCCGTGCGTGTTTTTAGGAAGACGCTAAACAATCCCGTTTGCCCTGAAGCTCAGTCGAAGGGCATTCCTTGCAAAACACAAAGGCTTCGACAGGCTCAGCCCGAACGGCCTGGAATTGTTCAGGGCTTCCCCTTAGCGGGAGAAAACGCGAATGAATCGTTTTTCAAGACAGGAATCCTGGCGGAGAGGATGGGATTCGAACCCATGTGGCGACTTTCATCGCCCATCCGATTTCGAGTCGGCGCCGTTATGACCGCTTCGGTACCTCTCCGGGGGAGGCGGATAATAGCACGACTTGTCCCGGATTTCACCCGGATTTTCCGACGCCGCGCGCGCTGGAGGATTGCGGCTGCGGCAAGGGCAGCCATGACGGCGCTGGCGTTGCTGCTGGCGGCCTGCGAACCCGCGCCGCTGGCCTTTCCCGCCCCTGGTCAGGAACTGGTGGTGCTCACCCATGCCGGGCCGCTCACCTACGAGGCGGGCGCGGAGAATGAACCTGTTACCGGGCTGGATTATGACCTCATGCGCCTGTTTGCCGCCGAACTGAACGTGCCGGTGCGCTTTGTGGTTGTGCCGCGCCACGAAATCCAGGAACGCCTGCGGCGGCACGAAGGCCATCTGGCCGCCGGCTGGCTGACGCCGGACGAAGCCGACCCCGCCGCCTTCAAATTCAGCGCCCCCTATCTGGAAAGCCGCGATGTGCTGGTGCGGCACGAAGCCGCGCTCCCCATCCGGGCGCTGGAAAATCTGGCGCACAAAACGGTCGTCGCCAGTCAGGGCAGCCCTCAGTACTACGCCCTGCTGGCCTTGCAGGCGGAAAATCCCGTGCTGCGGGCAGAGGCGTATCCTTCCGAAACGCCGCTGGATTTGCTGGAAGCCGTCGCCCGCCGGGAGGTGGACGTCGCGCTGGTGGATAAATCCATTCTCGACATGGGCCTCAATTTTTATCCCATGCTGGAACCGGGGCTGGAGATTGGCGCCGCGCATCCGATTGTCTGGATGTTCCCCGCCGACGGTTCCCCGGAACTTTATGCCCGCGCCCAGAAATTCATTGAGGACATCCGCCAGCAGCCGACGCTCACCCGCCTCTATGACCGCTATCTGGGGCACGTGGAACGCCTGACGCAAATAGACATCGTCACTTTCATCGAACGGCTGGATACCCTGCTGCCCAAATATCGCCCCCTGTTCAAGGAGGCTCAGGTGCAAACCGACATCGACTGGCGTCTGCTGGCGGCCATCGCCTATCAGGAATCGCACTGGAACCCGCTCAACACCAGTCCCACCGGGGTACGCGGCATGATGATGCTGACCGGCGACACCGCCGACCGGCTGGGCGTCAAAAACCGGCTGGATCCGAAAGAAAGCATTCTGGGCGGGGCGCGCTATGTCGCGTTCCTGAAAAACGGCATCCCGGAAAGCACCCCGGAACCCGACCGCACCTGGCAGGCGCTGGCCGCCTACAACATCGGCCCCGGCCATTTCAACGCCGCCCGCGCCATCGCCCGCCAAACCGGAGCCGATGGCGATTCCTGGTTCGAGATGAAAAAAGTGCTCCCCCTGCTCGCCCGTCCCCAATATTACGCCCGCCTGAAATCTGGCCGCGCGCGCGGCGGCGAGGCGGTCATCATGGCGGAAAACGTGCGCCTGTTCTACGACATCCTCTCCCGCCACGAAGCCCCTTACTCCCCCCTCGACACCCTCAACCTCGCCTCGGAAGATGCCGCCGCGCCAGAGAAACCGGGCCTCAGGGTGGCGGCGATAGCGATGCCGTAAGGGAAACTCTGAACAACTTCTAGCCGTTCGGGCTGAGCCTGTCGAAGCCCTTGTTTTTACAGGGAATGCCCTTCGACAGGCTCAGGACGAACGGGGTTATTCAGAGTTCCGCCAGATGGCAGGCCACCTGTCTTTCCCCGGCTAGGGTTCTTGTTTCGGGATAGCGTTCCCGGCAAATCGGCATGGCCTGGGGACAGCGGGGGTGGAAGTGGCAGCCTTGGGGGGGATTGGCGGGAGAGGGGGTTTCGCCTTCGAGGCGGATGATTTCGCGCTGGCCTTCGAGGCGCGGCACGGCGGAGAGCAGCGCTTTGGTGTAGGGGTGCATGGGCGCGGCCAGTACGGCTTCTACTGCGCCCTGTTCCACCACCCGCCCCAGATACATGACGGCGACTTCGTGCGCCAGATATTCCACGACGGCAAAATTGTGGGTGATGAAAAGGTAGGCGACCTGCAATTCGGCCTGCATGTCTTTCAGGAGATTCAGAATTTGCGCCTGCACTGAAACGTCCAGCGCCGAGGTGGGTTCGTCGCAGATGAGCGCCTGCGGCGAAACCGCCAGGGCGCGGGCGATGGCGATTCTCTGGCGCTGGCCGCCGGAAAATTCGTGCGGATAGCGATCCAGCGCGTCGGCCTGTAGTCCCACCTGCGTCAGCAGCGCCGCGCAGGCCATCCGGCCCGCGTGTTCCGATTGTGCCGTCGCCAGCGCCAACATGCCTTCCAGTAGAATTTCTCCCACGGTCATGCGCGGGTTCAGGGAGGCAAACGGGTCTTGAAACACCATTTGCATGTGCCGCCGCAGGCGACGCAGTTGGCGCTTGTCGTCGGAAAAAAGGCGTTCGCCCTGCCAGACGAGCTGGCCTTCTGTGGCCGGAATCAGACGCATCAGCGCCTTGCCGACCGTGGTTTTGCCGCAGCCGGATTCGCCCACCAGCGCCAGCGTACGCCCCGGCATCAGGCGCAGGCTGACGCCATCCACCGCCCGCACCTGGCCGCATACCCGCTGCAACACGCCTTTGTGAATGGGGAAATGCACCTTGAGATTGTCCACCCGCAACAACGCCGTTTTGCTGCCAGATTCCGGGGGGAGGGTGGCCTCAACGGGGAAAGAGGCCGAAATCTGACCCGGAAAATGGCAACGGGCGAGAGGCGCCATGCCCAAGTCCCCCCTGACAAGGGGGGATTGAGGGGGGTTTGGGAGGGTTCCGCTAGCTTTAACCATCGTTTCTTGCTCAACCGCCGCAAACCCCTCCCCAGCCCTCCCCTTGTCAGGGGAGGGAGTTTCCAACTCCGGCGCTTCTTCCCGGCACTTTGCTTCTGCCCGTTCGCAGCGATCGGCAAAACGGCAGGCGGGGGGCATGGCTTCAAAGGGGGGAACCTGACCGGCCAGGGCGCGCAGGCGTTGGCCGCGTGGCGCGGCTTCGGGCAGGGCGGCGAAGAGCGCCTGACTGTACGGGTGTTGCGGGGCGGCAAAAAAAGTCTGCCGGGGGGAAAGTTCTACCAGTTGTCCGGCATACATGACGCCGACGCGATGCGCCATGCGGGCGACAATGCCCAGATCGTGCGTGATGAGCAGCAAGGCCATGCCGCGCTCGGCCTGAAGTCCGGCGAGCAGGTCGAGAATCTGGGATTGCACGGTCACATCCAGCGCCGTGGTGGGTTCGTCGGCGATCAGGAGGCGCGGCTCGCCCGCCAGGGCAATGGCGATCATCACGCGCTGCTTCATGCCGCCGGAAAGCTGGAACGGATATTCATCCAGCCGCCGCGCCGGATCGGCGATGCCCACCTGCCGCAACAGCGTCACCGCGTTTTCTCGCGCTACCTCGCCTTTCACGCCGCGCCGCGCCAGCGCCTCGCCGATCTGCTGGCCGACGGTCAGCACTGCGTTCAGGCTGGTGGCGGGTTCCTGAAAAATCATCGCCATCTCCCGCCCGCGTTTTGCACGCAGGGCGGTCTCTGGCAGGCGCAGTAATTCCTGCCCCTGAAAGCGCACTTCTCCCCCCATGATGCGGATGGCGGCGGGCAACAGGCGCATCAGCGCCAGTGCGGAGAGCGATTTGCCGCAGCCGGATTCCCCCACCAGCGCCAGCGTCTCGCCCGCGCAAATCTCAAAACTCAGCCCCGTCACCGCCGGGGTGAGACGCCCGGCGCGTAAAATGCCCAGCGTCAGGTCGCGCACGTTCAATAAAGGTTCAGACATCGCGCCGCTCCCGGTTCAGTTTCAACAACCGCGTGAGGATTTCGTCATCCGGCATGTCGGGCGCGTAGTCTGACCAGCCGTAGGCAGTGGCGACGGCTTTGTCCAGTTCCTTGTGGGCATTGTCCAGCCATGCGGGGCGCTGGTTGTAGAGATTCGTCAAGGTACGTTTTTTGAGTTCGGCCTCAAAACCGGGAAAGGCTACGGGGCGCTTGGGGAAACCTGCCGCTTCTTCCGCCGGGGTGATGACCCAGTCGACCCATGCGGGCGGGTTGAGCCAGTTTTCGCGGAGTTCGTTCAGGCGACGGGCGGCGGTGGCGATGCGCTCGGCGTGGGGGTTGGCCTCCCCCCTGACAAGGGGGGATTGAGGGGGGTGTGGGGAGGTTCCGCTGTCGCCTGCCGTATTAGACGAAGTGCCTGTCTGAACCGCAGCAAACCCCTCCCCAGCCCTCCCCTTGTGTGCGGCTTCGCCGCATTCCGCTGCGCGGAACCAGCCTTCGGCTGTCCTGCGGCCTTCGGCCTTGTCAGGGGAGGGAGTCGCGGTGTCCTT
>JAITNI010000221.1 GCA_031290535.1 Zoogloeaceae bacterium | reverse complement strand
ATTTTTCCGGCCGGCATTCTGGTCACGGAAGGCTGTCGCGGCGCTGGCGGATTGCTGCGCGACGTGGACGGACACCGTTTCATGCCGGATTACGAGCCGGAAAAAAAGGAACTCGCCTCCCGCGATGTGGTTTCCCGGCGCATGGAGGAGCATATCCGCAACGGCAAGGGCATCGTCTCGCGCTTTGGCCCGCATCTGTGGCTCGACATCACGCTGTTGGGCCAGCGTCACATCGCGCAAAACCTGCGCGAAGTGAAGGAAATCTGCGAGACTTTTCTCGGCATTGACCCCGTCAAACAATGGATTCCCGTGCGCCCCGCGCAGCATTACACGATGGGCGGCGTGCGGACGCGCCACACGGGCGAATCGCCCTGGCTCAAAGGGCTGTTCGCGGCGGGCGAGGCCGCCTGCTGGGATTTGCATGGCTTCAACCGTCTGGGCGGCAACTCGGTGGCCGAAACCGTGGTGGCCGGCATGATTGTGGGCGAGGCCATCGCGGATTTTTGCGACCACCCCGAAAACGGCGCGACGTTTTCACATGTACTGGCGCGGGAATTTTACGACCGGGAAACGCAGAAACTCGCGGCCATCACAACCCATCCCGGCGACGAAAACGTGTTTCAGTTGTGCCTTGAAATGCAGGAGATCATGACCCGCTGCGTCGGCATTTTCCGGCAGGCGGACGGGCTTCTGGAAGGCGTTACGCAGCTTCAGCGCCTGTTGCAGCGCAGCCGCGCCATCGGCATCCGCCAGAAAACGTCCGGCAGCAATCCCGAACTGGTTGCCGCCTATCGCCTCCAGAAAATGCTGAAACTGGCGCTGACCATCGCCTATGGCGCGTACCAGCGCACGGAAAGCCGGGGGGCGCATTTCCGTGAGGATTTTCCGCAAAGAAACGACCGGGAATGGCTGAAGCGCACGCTGGCTTTCTGGCCAGAAGCCGACGCCACCCTGCCGCGTCTGGAGTACGAAGCGCTCGATGTCACGCAAATGGAGTTGCCGCCAGGCTGGCGCGGCTATGGCGCGAAAAGTCACATCGAGCATCCCGACACCGCCCCCCGGCAGTTTGAAGTCGATCGCCTGCGGAACCAGATGCAGGACTGCGACCGCTTTGCGGTGCAAAACGCCCTCATGCCCTACGCCGACAAACTGCCCGCCGCTTTTCAGGGGAAAAACGAACGTCTGGATGAACCGCTGGAGCGCACAGAAGGAGACGCGCCATGAAAAAAAACACGCCCGCGCCCGACGCCCCGCGTTCATTGACCTTCAACATCCTGCGCTACAACCCGCAGGAGGCCGGAACCGCGCCGCGTCTGCAACCCTATCAGATTGAAGAAGCGGACAGCATGACGCTCTTCATCGCCCTGAACGAAATCCGCGCCCAGCAAGACCCCACCCTGCAATTTGATTTTGTCTGCCGCGCCGGCATTTGCGGCAGTTGCGCGATGATGGTCAATGGCCGCCCGCAACTGGCCTGCCGCACCCTGACGCAAACCCTGCCGACCGAGACGACGCTCGCGCCGCTGCCCTTTTTTGAACTGATTGGCGACCTGTCGGTCAATACCGGCAAATGGCTGCGCGGCATGAGCGAACGGCTGCAAACCTGGCTGCATACGGTGACAACGCCCGATCTGGACCGAATCGAAGCGCGCATGGCCCCGGAAGTCGCCGAAGCCATCTACGAACTGGATCGCTGCATCGAATGTGGTTGCTGCGTGGCGGCCTGTGGCACGGCGCAGATGCGGCATGATTTTGTCGGCGCGGTGGGCATGGGCAAAATCGCCCGTTTTCGTCTTGACCCGCGCGACACCCGCACCGACGACGATTATTTTGACCTGATCGGCGACGACAGCGGCGTTTTCGGCTGCATGTCGCTCCTGGCCTGTCACGATGTCTGCCCCAAATCCCTGCCGCTACAAACCCAGATCGCCTTTTTACGCAGGAAAATGGTGAGCATCGGGTAGGGCGCATGTTTGCCCCATAAAAAAACGGCGTCCGCAGACGCCGTTTTTGTTAACGAAACCCCAAAAATCACAGGCGTTCGTAGATGGTGGTGATGCCCTGACCGCCGCCGATGCACATCGTAGCGAGACCGTAACGCGCCTTGCGGCGTTGCAGTTCGTGCAGGAGCTTGGTGATGATGACGCCGCCCGTCGCGCTGACCGGATGCCCCAGGGCAATTGCGCCGCCGTTGGGGTTGGTTTTGACAGGGTCAAGACCCAGACCCTTGGCCACGGCCAGAGATTGCGCGGCAAAGGCTTCGTTGGCTTCGATCACGTCGATTTGATCCAGCGTCAGGCCAGCGCGTTGCAGCGCCAGCTTGGTGGAGGGGATCGGCCCTTCGCCCATGACATCGTTGGGGACGCCGGAAATGGCGTAGGCCACCAGACGGGCAATCGGCTTGAAGCCGCTGGCGGCCGCCTTGGCGGCGTCGGCCAGCACCAGGAAGGCGGCGGCGTCATTGACGCCGGAGGCGTTGCCAGCGGTGACGGAGCCGTCCTTCTTGAAGGCGGGCTTCATCTTGGCGAGCGATTCCAGCGTGGTGGCGGGCTTCAGGTGCTCGTCGGTGTCGAAGATCACTTCGCCCTTGCGGCTCTTCAGGGTGATCGGCACGATCTGACCCTTGAAGTAGCCCGCTGCCTGCGCGGCGGCGGCGCGTTTTTGCGATTCCAGCGCGAAAGCGTCCTGATCCTCACGGGTAATGCCCCATTTGGCTGTCAGGTTTTCGGCGGTGATGCCCATGTGACCGACGCCGAAGGGGTCGGTAATCACGGAAACCATCGCGTCCAGCGCGGCGGTGTCGCCCATGCGCGCGCCGGAACGCAGCGCGGGCAGGAGGTAAGCGGCGCGGCTCATGGATTCAACCCCGCCTGCCAAGGCAAAATCAGCATCGCCCGCGATGATGGCGTGCGCAGAGGAAACGACCGCCTGCATGGCGGAGCCGCACAGGCGATTGACGGCAAACGCGACCGAATCCATCGACAGCCCGCCCTGAATGGTGGCAACCCGCGCCACGTAGGGATAGCGGGATTCAGTGGGAATGATGTTGCCAACGGTGGCAAAGGTGATCTGTTTGGGATCCACGCCAGAACGGGCGATGGTTTCCTTGATGACCAGACCGCCCAGCTCGGCGGGTTCCAGGTCTTTCAGCGAACCGCCAAACGCGCCCACGGCGGAACGGGCGGCGCTCAACACTACGATGTCTTTACTCATTGCACGACTCCTTAAAAGATGAATCAGCTTGCCAGTTTGGCAAGCCCCAATAAAAACAACAACAACAACCACAACGCAATAGCTCGCCAAACCAGTCCCACGGCGCTTTGCATGAAATCCACATTTGCCGTTTCGCCTACGCCCAACTCGCCATGATTCGGTGAAACCTCCGGCCTGCCCAGACGAACGCCCAAAGCGCCCGCGCCACTGGCAAGCACGATGCCAAGCTCATGATCATACCATCCCGATGCCTGATTGCGCCAGCAGTAGACCGCATCCTCAAAGTTGCCGACCACCGCAAAAGCCGCTGCTGTCGCCCGTGCGGGCAGCCAGTCGAGAGCGCGAAAAGCCTGTGCGGAGAAGTGTCCGAATTCATCGTGATCGCGCCAGCTTTCCGCCAGCAGGTGGGTCATCCGGTAGGCCAGCGCTCCGATTGCCCCTAGCCCCAGCGGCTCCAGCAGCACAAACCAGAAAAGCACCGCAAACACATGCCGATGCGAAGCCAGCAGCGCGGTTTCAATCGCCAGACGGGAAATCTGCCCGGCGTCTTCTGCTGTCACCGCTTCCCCGCGCCAGGCGGAAAGGAGGGAACGTGCCCGCTCAATATCATCCAGACGCAGCGCCAGTTGAATATCCGTATAAAAATGGCTGAACTGGCGAAACCCCAGGGTCAGATAGAGCGCCAGCACATTGATCGTCAGTGCGACAAGATCATGGTGGCGGGCAAACAGAACATGCAGGAGCGCCAGCAGCAACAGCGGCGACAGCCCCAGCAAGGTGGCAAACACCCCT
>JAITNI010000176.1 GCA_031290535.1 Zoogloeaceae bacterium | reverse complement strand
CCGGCGGCAAGCCTTCCCGAAGCCACACGCCCGCGTGCAGGGGCGCGACGCCCAGCGCGAGTTTTTCTTCGCCCGCCAAAAAACGGGCCAGGGAGGTGGCGGGCGCTTTGGCGCTTTTTTCGTGTGTTGCCGCCGCATGTTCCGCATTGTTTTTCGCCTCTGCCTCGTCAGCGGCGGCGCAGAGGGCCGGTTTGAGGCCGTGGCTGGCGAACATCTGCGCGAGCGTTTCGCGCCGTCCCGCCGATTCCGCCAGCAACAGGACGCGACCGGGAAATTCCGCCACAAAGTGTTTCAGGGCGCAAATGGGGTCTTCGGCGCGGCGATCCACGGCGACGGGGAACAGGGGCGGCGTTTCCCCTCCCGCCTCAGTCCTTGAATCCGGCGCGGCAATCTGGAGGCGTCCATGCGTCTGGGCGGCGAGAAAAAAGGCGTCTTCCGGCAAAAAAAGCGCCTGCGGTTCCAGAAGGGGGCGGGTCTTGTCGCCGGAAAGCATCTGGTAGCGGGAACGGGTATCGCGCCAAAAATCGGCCAGCGCGGCGGGGACGTTCCCGTGCAGCGCCAGCAGGGCGTTTTCCGGCAGATAATCAAAGAGGGTGGCGGTTTCCTCGAAAAACAGCGGCAGGTAATACTCAATGCCCGCCGTGGCGATGCCGGCGGAAATATCCTTGTACACCCGCGCCCGCGCCGGATCTCCCTCAAAAACCTCACGAAATTTCTGCCGGAAACAGGTACGTCCCTTGTCATCCATCGGAAACTCCCGCGCCGGCAGGAGGCGGATTTCCGCCACCGGGTACAGGGTGCGCTGGCTCTCCGCGTCAAAGGCGCGGATGGAATCGATTTCGTCGTCGAACAGGTCAATCCGGTACGGGAGCGGCGACCCCATCGGGAACAGGTCGATCAGGCTGCCGCGCACCGAATATTCGCCGGGGGAAACCACCTGCGTCACATGGGTATAGCCCGCCAGCGTCACCTGGGCGCGAAAAGCCGCCGCGTCCAGCCGGTCGCCTTTGACAAAGTGAAAGGTATACGCCGCCAGAAAAGCGGGCGGCGCCAGACGGCAGGCGGCCATGACGGCAGGGGCCAGCAACACCTGACACTGCCCCTGCCGCACCGCCCATAAGGTAGCCAGCCGTTCGGAAATCAAATCCTGATGCGGGGAAAAACTGTCATAAGGCAGGGTTTCCCAGTCTGGCAGCAGACGTACCTGCAAATCCGGCGCAAACCAGGGCATTTCTTCCAGCAACCGCTGCGCGTCCTGTGCCTGCGCGGTCAGCACCACCAGCAACCGCCCGGCGGCCTGTTGTGCCGCCTGCGCCAGCAACAGCGCATCCCCGCTCCCGGACGGATGCGGCCAGTCCAGCTTGCAACCAGCGACAGGAAGTGGAGGAGGGGGGGGCAGGGCAAAAGAGCGGGAGGAGGGCGACACGACAGTTAAGGCCAAAAGCAAAGACCCGCATTATAGTCATTCCCAAGAAATCCTTCACCAACGCCTGCGGAGGGGGCAGGCAATTGCATGAAGATCCAGATTTCCTGCGCGTAGCGCAGCAAATGATATCCCCTGACCAGGCCGAAGACGGGTTACGCTTTCGCGGAATGCGGCGAAGCCGCACACAAGAGGAGGTACAGGAGGGGTTTTGCAGCGGTGACAATCTGAACGCCCCCAACCCCCCAAGAATCCCCCCTTGTGTTCGGCTATGCCGAATCTCGCTGACGCGAGACCAGCCTGCGGCCTTTGCAGGGAGGAAGCCCCCTCTGGAACCGCTTGGTCTTGTTCACGTGAGCAGCTCGGCAACAAAAAGCAATGGCATAGTGATTCATGCCATCGCCCTCGCGGGGCAGGTCTGGCTGGAGTTTGGGGTTAGAGTGTTCAGGTTCACTGGTATTTTCTGAATTTTACGGCGCGCTGCGCCGCCCTTTTTGGGTATTCTGTGCGCCTCCCTTTGCGGCTTGCCCCCGAACGACCTTACAATTCAGGAATTCCCGCCGCACCAGAATAAGGAGACGCATCATGAAACTCACCAGCAACAGTTTTGTCGAGGAACAAAAAATTCCGGGCCAGTTTGCCTTTGGCGTCCCGGATGCCGCGCACCATGTGGCGCTGGGCGACAACCGCAATCCGCATCTGGCCTGGAGCGAAGCGCCGGCAGGAACGCAAAGTTTCGTCCTGATTTGCCTGGACCCGGACGCGCCCAGTGTCGGCGACGATGTGAATCAGGAGGGGCGTACCGTGCCTGCCGCCTTGCCGCGCACGGATTTTTTTCACTGGGTGCTGGTGGATTTGCCCGCTGACCTGCGTGAAATCGCGGCGGGCGAATTTTCCTGCGCCGTCACGCCACGCGGCAAACCCGGCCCGCAAGCGCCCCACGGCGCGCGCCGGGGTCTCAACAATTACACGGAATGGTTCGCCAGCGACAACGACATGCGCGGCGACTATTACGGCTACGACGGCCCCTGTCCGCCGTGGAATGACGAACTGCCGCACCGCTACATTTTTACCCTCTACGCGCTGGATGTGCCGCGCCTGCCGCTGGAAGGCCGCTTCACCGGCCCCGCCGTATTGCAGGCGCTGGTCGGGCATGTGCTGGCCGAAGCCCATATCACCGGGCGGTATAGTCTGAATCCGGCGTTGGGGTGAGGTGTGATGGTTTTTCTGCGCGCGGCAGGAAAAGGCACATGATGAAGGGCGATAAAAACCGGGGGAATTTGCAATGGAACCCTGAATATCCCGTTCGCCCTGAAGCGCTGTCGAAGGGCATTGCCCGCGAAAACAGGAGCAACAACGCCCTCCGCCCAAACGGGTGGAAATTGCCCAGAGAGTCCCAAACAAAACCCCGCCCATTTGAGAACGACCACCATGACCACAAATTTACGCCCGCGCTGGGAACAGCTTCTTTCCGCTGAACGCCTGGGGGCGGGTTCCGCGCCCAATGCGCCGGAGCGCACCGCCTTCCAGCAGGATTACGACCGCATTGTCTTTACGTCCGCCTTTCGGCGGCTGAAGGACAAGACGCAGGTTTTTCCGCTCTCGCGCAGCGATTACGTGCGAACCCGGCTGACGCACAGTCTGGAAGCCAGTTGCGTCGGGCGCTCGCTTGGGGCGGTGGTGGGGCGGGAGATTATCGACCGGCATCGGCTTGCTGGCGTGGAAACGGCGGATTTCGGCGCGATTGTCGCGGCGGCCTGTCTGGCGCACGACATCGGCAATCCGCCGTTTGGTCACGCCGGGGAGGATGCCATCCGGGAATGGTTCAAGGCCTCTGGTCTCTTCGACGCCTATGAATTCACGCCCGCCCAACGCGCCGATTTTGAGCGTTTCGAGGGCAACGCGCAGGGCTTTCGCATTCTTACCCGCCTGCAAAGCCCGAACAATCCCGGCCTGCAACTGACCAGCGCGGTGCTGGCGACTTTTACCAAATATCCCCGCGCCTCCTGGCTGGAAACGCCGCTCTCCGGCAACAGCGGCAAGAAATTCGGCTTTTTTCAGGAAGACGCCCCCGCCTTCGGGCGGGTGGCGCGTTCCACCGGTCTGCCGGAACGTCTGCCGGGCAAGGCCTGGCATCGGCATCCGCTGGCCTTTCTGGTGGAAGTGGCGGACGATACCTGCTATCTGATTGTGGATTTGGAAGACGCTTCCCGCCTGGGTTTTGTGCGGGTAGAGGACGCGGAATTGCTGCTGGCCGATCTGGCGGGCAACAGCGTCAATGAGGGCAAGCTCGCGCGCATGTCCGAACCGAAGGAGCGGATCGAATATCTGCGGGCGAAGGCCATTGGCCGCCTGCTGGAAGGCGCGGCGGCGGTGTTTCTGGAAAACGAGGCGGCCATTTTGTGCGGCGATTTCGACGGCGACCTGCTCGGCGCGTCCCCGGTCGCCACGCCCTTGCAGGCGGTCAAACAGGTGGCGGCGGAACAGATTTACGTCGCCCGTCCGGCGCTGGAAATCGAGACTGCCGGGTTTGAAGTGCTGGGCGGCCTGCTCTCCCTGTTTGTTGCGGCGGTGGAAGCGGGGGCGGGAATGCGCCCGATGACCACCCGTGAACGCATGTTGCTCAAACTCCTGCCCGCGCAATTCCTGGGCGCGCAGGGGCAACCCGACCGCAACCCCTATCTGCGCCTCCTGCGCGTCACGGATTTTGTCACCGGCATGACGGATTCCTATGCCGTCGACCTGTATCGCAAACTGAAAGGCATCGACCTGCCGGGGGAATGAGGGAACCCGTTACGCGCCGTCAGGGGGGCGCTCACGCCGTCACTTTGGGGACGCAAAGCGTATGTTAGTCTCAAATCGTCCGCAGCCTGACGGGGGCGATAAAAATCTCGTTGGAATAAAATAACCCGTCAGCCGCTGGATTGCTGTGGGCATGATTTTTAACCCCAAGGAGACTCCCCATGACACAACAGACGCTGACACAGCGCATCATGGCAAACCCGCAATATCAGTCCGTTGTCCGGGAACGCAGCAGGTTCGGATGGGCGCTGACGGTGCTGCTTTGCATTGCCTATTACGGCTTTACCCTCATCATCGCTTTTGACAAACCCCTGCTTGCGACCCCGATTTCCGGGGGCATGGTGACCAGTTGGGGGATTCCCGTCGGCTTCGGCCTCATTTTTCTTTCGGTTGTGATGACGGGGATTTACGTGCGCCGCTCAAACCATAAATTTGACGCCGTCATTGCCGGAGTGCTGGCGAAGGAGGTGAAATCATGAATCAAAAAACCTTCTTTGCCGGTCTTTTTCGCCCGCTGGCCTTCATCATGCTGGCGGCGGCTGCGCCGGTCGCTTTCGCCGCCGGGGGGATTGGCGAGACGCAAAAGCAGCCGGTCAACTGGACGGCCATCCTCATGTTCGGGCTGTTTGTGGGGCTGACCCTCTGGATTACCAAGTGGGCTGCCGGACGTACACGCTCTGTCTCTGATTTTTACACGGCGGGCGGCGGCATTACCGGCTTCCAGAATGGTCTGGCGATTGCGGGGGATTACATGTCCGCCGCGTCGTTTCTGGGTATTTCGGCGGCGGTGATGATGACCGGCTTTGATGGCCTGATCTATTCAATCGGCTTTCTGGTCGGCTGGCCCTTCCTGACCTTCATCCTGGCAGAGCGTCTGCGGAATCTGGGGCGCTTTACCTTTGCCGATGTGGTCGCCTACCGCTTCAAACAGGAGCCGGTGCGTATCTTTGCCGCTTCCGGCACGCTGGTGGTGGTGGCTTTTTACCTGATCGCGCAAATGGTGGGCGCGGGGCAGCTCATCAAGCTCCTGTTCGGGCTGGATTACACCTATGCGGTGGTGATTGTCGGCATCCTGATGATGGCCTACGTGCTGTTCGGCGGCATGACGGCGACCACCTGGGTGCAAATCTCCAAGGCGGCTCTGCTGTTGGGCGGCGCGACCTTCATGGCCTTCATGGTGATGATGGTGCATGGCTTCAACGTCGAAAAACTGTTCAGTGAAGCGGTCGCCATCAAGGGGGACGTCTCGATCATGGGGCCGGGCGGGTTTATCAAAGACCCGATTTCCGGCATTTCCTTCGGGATGGCGCTGATGTTCGGCACGGCGGGACTACCGCATATCCTGATGCGTTTCTTCACCGTGCCGGATGCCAGAGAGGCGCGCAAAAGCGTGTTCTGGGCGACGACCTGGACGGGATATTTTTATCTCCTGACCTTCATCATCGGCTTCGGGGCGATCATTTTCGTCAGCAAAAATCCGGCGTTTCTGGATGCGGACGGCAATCTGCTGGGCGGCATCAACATGGCCGCCGTGCATCTGGCCAATGCCGTGGGCGGCAATATCTTCCTGGGCTTCATGTCGGCGGTGGCCTTTGCCACCATTCTGGCGGTGGTGTCCGGTCTGGCGCTCTCGGGCGCTTCGGCGGTGTCGCACGACATCTACGCGACAGTCATCAAGAAGGGCAAGGCCAGCTCACGCGAGGAATTGCGCGTTTCGCGCCTGACCACGATCGGACTGGGGATTCTGGCGATTGTGCTGGGCATCGCGTTTGAACAGCAGAATGTTGCCTTCATGGTGTCGCTGGCGTTTGCCATCGCCGCCTCGGCCAATTTCCCGGCGCTGCTGCTCTCGATCCTGTGGAAGAACTGTACGACGCGAGGCGCGTATCTGGGCGGTTTCGCGGGTCTGCTCTCGGCGCTCCTCATGACGATTCTGTCCGCGCCGGTGTGGGTGGATACCCTGGGCAACCCGGCAGGCAGCGCGCCGTTCCCGTATGCGTCGCCCGCGATTTTTTCGATGCCGATCGGTTTTATCAGCATCTGGCTGATCTCGCTCCTCGACCGCAGCAAGCAGGCTGAATCCGACCGCGCCGGGTTTGACGAACAAACCGTGCGTTCGGAAACCGGCATTGGCGCGGCCAAAGCGACTTCCCACAGCCTGAGCCAGGAGCCGGAAGCCCCGCCAGTGATGCAACAGACGTAAGCGGGTTTTTCTGTTTCCGCTGTTCCTTCTCCCGCTTGTGGGAGAAGGAACCCATTGCAATCCCCTCGCCCGCGTGCGGGAGAGGGTGCCCCGGCAGGGGTGGGAGAGGGGAAGCGGTTCAGGATAAAAAATGTTTCGCACACTGAACCCTCCCCTTCATCCGGCCTGCCGGTTCCCTTCTCCCCGGCGGGGAGAAGGGACAGCCCACCAAAATTCTGGAGCGTTTTATGACCCCGCCGCGTTTTGATTTGTCATCCCCGCCTTTTGACCTGTTGAGCGCCTGCGAGCGGGAAATGCTGGCGGAACAGGCGGACGTCCTGTTTTTTGCCCCGGATGAAGAAA
>JAITNI010000321.1 GCA_031290535.1 Zoogloeaceae bacterium | reverse complement strand
TAGTGATCTGGTGGCGGGGGTGGTGTGCGGCAGCGGCGCGGCGGTGGAAAAAATCTGGGAACGCGCCATCGTCCTCGGCACCAATGCCAGCCCCTTCAATGCCTTTTTGCTCCTGCGTGGATTGCGAACCCTGCCGATGCGCGTCGCCCGCCAGAATGAGACCGCGCTGGCGCTGGCGCGATTTTTAGAGACGCATCCGGCGGTGGCGACAGCGCATTATCCCGAACTCGAAAGCCACCCGCAGCACGCACTGGCAAAGCGCCAGATGCGACACGGCGGCGGCGTTCTGAGTATCGAACTGGCGGGCGAAACGCCGCAACACGCCTTCGAGGCCGCGAAAAAATTCGTCGCCACCCTCAAACTGGCCAAACACGCCGTCAGCCTGGGCGGCGTCGAAACGCTGGTGGTGCACGCCGCCTCGATGTGGGAAGCCTCGCTGAACGCCGAACAAATGCAACGCGCCGGCATCTCCCCCGCGCTGGTGCGGATTGCGGCGGGGCTGGAAAATGCGGAGGATTTGATGCGGGATATGGAGCGGGGGTTGGGGTAAGGCGCTGGGGTAAGGCGCATGGAGTGCGTCTTTCGGGCAGATATCGGGCTAGCCTCTGAAGAAACTCTGAACCACGCCCAACCGTTCGGGCTGAAGCCATCCGCGCATGGTGAGCTTGCCGAACTCTCGAAGCCCTTGTTTTTGCAGGGAATACCCTTCGACAGCGCTTCAGGGTGAACGGGATTATAGCGATTTCCACAATAATTCATCCGCCCGTTCGCCCTGAGCTTGTCGAAGGGCGTGGTTCGACAGGCTCACCACGAACGGGAGGAAAGACAGGCTCACCACGAACGGGAGGAGAGGCAAGCTCACCACGAACGGAAAATTGTGGGAACAGCGATAGTCAAAGTTCCCTTGAGAGGATAATGGGCATGGCGGCTTTTCCCGCCGTCACCGTTTTGTCACAAACCCCGCTTAAAGTAAGGGCCTGTTTTCAGCGACATGACCATGACCGAACCCGCTTCTCTCCCCGTCAAACTTTCCGTCCGCGACCTGAATTTTTACTATGGCAAGTTTCAGGCGTTGAGAGACATTACGCTCGACATTCCGGCGCATCGCGTGACGGCATTCATTGGACCTTCCGGGTGCGGCAAATCAACCCTGTTACGCACCTTCAACCGGATGTTTGAACTCTACCCGGAGCAACGCGCCGAGGGGAAAATTCTGCTCGATGGCGAGGATTTGCTGGCCTCGAAACAGGATGTGGCGCTGATTCGCGCCCGCATTGGCATGGTGTTTCAAAAACCGACGCCGTTTCCGATGTCGATTTTCGACAACATCGCCTTTGGCGTGCGGCTTTTTGAGGCGCTTTCCCCACTCGACATGGAGGAGCGCGTGGAATGGGCGCTGAAAAAAGCAGCGCTGTGGAACGAGGTGAAGGATAAACTTTCACAAAGCGGCGCGAGCCTTTCCGGCGGGCAGCAGCAGCGGCTGTGCATCGCGCGCGGCATCGCCATCCGTCCCGAACTCCTGCTGCTCGACGAACCCTGTTCCGCGCTCGACCCGATTTCCACCGCCCGCATTGAGGAATTGATCGGTGAACTGAAGGCCGAATACACTGTGGTCATCGTCACCCACAACATGCAGCAAGCCGCCCGATGCAGCGATTACACCGCCTATATGTATCTGGGCGACCTCGTGGAATTCGGCGCGACCGAACAGATGTTTTTCAAACCCACCCGCCGCGCAACCGAGGATTATATTACGGGGCGGTTTGGGTGAATTTTTGCGGGGATGGTCTGAAAAACGGGCGCATACAATGCGCCCCTACGGATGTTGGTTGCGTAGGGGCAGGGCATACCGTGTTCTTTGATGGTTGTCCTGATGGATGGCTTATTTTTTCATGAGATCGCCTTTGCTCAAACTGTTTTTGCGGGCAAGCGGATGCCAGAAAAAAACATCCGCGCAAAATCCGAACAGGAAACGGGGAAAAGCGGGATTCAGGTAGATGATTTCTGATAACTGGCGGGACTGGATGGCTTCTGCCAGCGTATCCAGCGCCTGTCCCATTTGCTGAAACGGGCCTTTGCCAATCGGAATAAAGCGTACTCTGCCAATCAACTCCCCTGCCCCGATACCCACCCCGCCCCCAAATAAAACACCGGCGCGTTCGCACCAGTTTTGCAGGATGTCGAAGGCGATATGCGTCTGCCGACCTTCGTATAGCCCATTGTTGATGATCGCATAGACGGGAGGCTTGTCTTTTGCGGTGAAACAGCTTTCCAGCTTTATCAGCAGGGTCAGGATATGGGCGGGTAGCGCGTCGAAATAAAGCGGAAAGACAAAGACAATCGCATCGCAGGCGGCGAGGTCATGGCATTTTTCCAGCGAAAATTCCCGCCGTCCCGGTTTGAAGCGGCAGGATTCATGCGGTGCGCCCAGGCGTCTGGACAAGGCCTCCAGCAGAATTTCCGAGTTGGAAAGGCCGGTTTTGGGGCTGCCGTTTACAAGGCCGAACCGCATGACAAAACCTCTCCGATTTCATTTTCATTGGCGTAAAAATGGACATTGGCTTCTTGCGCCAGAATATTGACGCCATTGGCTCGCACCAGCTTTTGAGCGGTCATACGCTCCCGTTCTGTTGTCTCGCCATACAGATGCGCTTCAAGCCGCAGGCGATTATCATGACGGGCGGCGTGATGGGTTTCGTGATTGCGAATCGTAAAATAAGGCAGAATGTAAGGAATGCTGCGATTCATGACATGCGTCACAAAGGGAGAATATCCGCCATAACAGCAGCGGCTGATAATCATCATGCGCTGGCTTTTTGAGAGCAAGGCTCCCATGTTTTCATAGCCATCATGAATCGTGCACTGCGAAGGCGTTTTGATCCAGCACCCAAAGCAGCCCTTGCAGGGGCGAATGCTGCCCCCAGTTTTGCCTTTATCCGCCACAATAAAGGTTTCGTCCCGAAGCTCGTGAGGGAGAATGCGTTCGGGCAGCGTGGGCAAATCGTGGATGATGAGATTCATGGGGGTCTCCTGCTTTCATTGTTCGCCGGATGGCGCAACAACGACAATCATCCGCCATTTTGCATTCAACATCCTGCCAAGTCAAACCGTCTCCGTCATCGTTTTGTCACAAAACCGGCTTACAGTATCGGCATGAGCGAAAAACATCTTTCTTCGCAGTTTGATAGCGATCTGAACGCGCTTTCTTCGCAGTTGATGGCGATGGGCGGGTTGGTGGAGACGCAGATTCAGCGGGCGGTGCAGGCGCTGGCGCAGGTTTCCGTGGCTCTGGCGGAAACGGTGATTCTGGAAGAAGACCGGGTGGATGCGATGGAAGTCGTCATCGACCGGGCGTTGACTTCCATTATCGCCCGCCGCCAGCCTGCCGCCCGCGATTTGCGGCTGTTGCTGGCGATTTCCAAGATCACCACCAATCTGGAGCGCGTCGGCGATGAGGCGCAGAAAATCGCCCGCATGGTCAAATCCATCGTCGCGGCGGGCGAGGCGCGCAATATGCCGATTGGCGATTTGCGGCTGGCCGCCGACCTGGCCGCCGACCTCATCCGGCGCGTACTGGACGCCTTCGCCCGTCTGGATGTCGCCACCGCCGTCTCCATCCTGAAGGAAGACGATTTGATTGACCAGGAGTTCAAGGGCTTTACCCGCAAACTCATCACCTACATGATGGAAGACCCGCGTACCATCCGCGCCAGTCTGGATTTGCTCTTTCTCGCCAAGGCCATCGAGCGCATCGGCGACCATGCCAAAAACATTGCTGAATTCATCATTTACATCGTCAAGGGCACCGATGTGCGGCACAGCTCAGTGACGCAGATTGAATCGGCGCTGGAAGACACGCCATGAGCAGCGTCTCCCTCTCTTCGTCCGCAAAACCCCGCGTGCTGGTGGTGGAAGACCAGCCGGATATTGTCGAACTCATTTTGGTGAATCTGCGCCACTACGGCTTTGAGGCGCTGGCGGTCGGGGATGGTGTGGCCGCCCAGACGGCGCTGGAAGCGGCCTTGCCGGATGCCATTCT
>JAITNI010000169.1 GCA_031290535.1 Zoogloeaceae bacterium | reverse complement strand
CTGTTAAATCAAAAACAGTTTATCTTCGTCTCGACTTCAGACAAGTCATTGAACAAGCCGTCACGATAACTTATAACAATAAAACAAAGGAATTGCGACTGGACAGCAAAAATATTCATAAGCCAACATTTGGAAGAGTTTTATTGGATAGTTCCGTGACTTCATGGGCCTGTCTAAAGTCCAACAAAGGGCAGAATTATATTTTCTTATTGTATACGTGTACAGGTGTGGACGAAAAAGGTTTTTGCGAAAACAGGTGGAAAGAATGGGATAGACTATACCATGAGAATGGAACTCAGGTGGGTGCATCTTATCGACGGCTTGACAAAAGATATGACAGGCTGTATAAAAAGCATGGTTTGAGCGAGGTCATGAAGGAGGGCATATCCCTACAGCCTTTGGCTGAATGAATCAATTCAACGTCCTCACGGAAGTGAAATTTTTTGAAGGAAGATTAAAATGATCAATATCAAAATTATTATCGGCGTTATTGCCCTACAATTTATACTTCCGTCATTAACTTTTGGGGCTGAAAATGAACATGGTGTGATAAAAGAAAAGCAAGGAGAATTAAGCTGTGGCAACGCTATTGTTAAATCCAGAACGATTTATCTTGATCGTCCAGATGACTTCAGGCAAGTGATAGAACAAGATATTACTGTAACTTATAACAATAGAACAATGAAATTGCGTCTCGACAGCAGAAATGTTGACAAACCAACATTTGGAAGAGTTCTATTGGATAGTTATGTTTATGGATGGTCATGTCTGGAATCAATAAAAAAACAAAATTATATTTTTTTATGGTATGTTTGCACAAGTATGGATGAAAATGGCTTTTGTGAGAGTAGACAGAAAGAATGGCTCAGGATATTCCATGAGAATGGGAATCCTGTGGCTGCATCTTATCAACGCCACGACAAAAGATATAACAAACTACTTAGAAATATTGGCTTAAGCCAAGCATTGAAAAATGTTAAATCTGAAGATGTTGATTAAATACAGAAATCTTCGTGCGATTGGCGGTGATATGAGAGTTTTCTTTATTTCATTGCTTTCGTTTTTTTCAGTAGCTTGTATCCACTTAGAGTAGTAAAAATAGCGCAGGATATTTTCTAAATATCGCAGGCATTGATGGCGAATTTCATGTCGACAATCTTAAACATATCGTTTCGTTTTGGCAAGCGGAATTTTTGCCGTATAGTGCTTTTTTCTTGTGGGCACGGGTAGGCTTTCTGCCGTCGCAGGCGCAGCGATCCCCCGCCCTTTGAACCTGCTCCGCCAAGGAATTGAGGAATTGCCCCATGTTGAACACCACTATCCTGAATGCCGCCCACCATGCCCAACAAAATGCCCGCATGGTGGATTTTGGCGGCTGGGAGATGCCGGTGCATTATGGCTCCCAGATCAGCGAACACCATGCCGTGCGCCGCGATTGCGGCATGTTTGATGTCTCCCACATGTGCGCCGTTGATCTGGTGGGCATCGACGCCAGCCGTTTTTTGCGGCGGCTGCTCGCCAACAATGTGGAGCGCCTCAAAACGTCGGGCAAGGCGCTCTACAGCGCCATGTTAAACGAATCCGGCGGCATCATTGATGATCTGATTGTGTATCGACGGCCAGCGCTTGTCGAGGGACAGGGTACGCCCTACCGCCTCGTTATCAACGCCGGGACGGCGGAAAAAGACCTGGCGTGGATGACCGCCCGTCTGCAAGACTGGGGACTCGCCGCCACCCTCACCCCGTTGCGAAGTGGCGACAAGGCCGTTGGCATGATCGCTGTGCAAGGGCCAAACGCCAAAACAAAAGTCTGGGCGGCGCTGCCGGAAATCCGGGCGGCTACCGAATCCCTGCCGCCCTTTTTTGGCGTCGCCATTGGGGAGCTTTTTGTCGCCACCACCGGCTACACCGGCGAGGACGGGTTTGAAATCACGCTTCCCGCCGCGCAAACAGAAGCGCTCTGGAACAAATTCCTCGCCGTCGGCATTCCCCCCTGCGGCCTGGGGGCGCGGGATACCTTGCGGCTGGAAGCAGGCATGAATCTGTATGGTCAGGACATGGATGAGACCGTCTCGCCGCTGGATGCCGGTCTCGCCTGGTGCACGGAACTGGCCTCCGAGCGCGATTTTGTCGGCAAGTCCGCCCTCCTCGCGCACGGGCAACGGGCGCAGTTTCTGGGTCTGAAGCTGCTGGACAAAGGCGTGTTGCGCGCCCATCAAAAAGTCTTCGCGCCACAGGGCGAGGGCGAAATTACCAGCGGCACATTTTCGCCGACACTGGGCTTCTCGATTGCGCTGGCCCGTCTGCCGCTAGGCGTGTCCGTGGGCGATCCCCTCTCGGTTGAAATTCGTGGCAAACTGTTGCCGGTGCAGGTCGTCAAACCGCCGTTTGTCCGTCATGGCAAGGCGCTTGTTTAACTTTTTATTGTCTGGAGTTTTTTCATGAACATCCCCGCCGAACTCAAATACACCGCCTCCCACGAATGGGCGCGGCTGGAAGCGGACGGCACGCTGACCGTCGGCATTACCGACCACGCGCAGGAATTGCTGGGCGATCTGGTGTTTGTCGATCTGCCGGAAATCGGCAAAACCTTTGCGGCGGGCGAAGAAGCCTGCGTGCTGGAATCCGTCAAGGCCGCCGCCGACGCCTACGCGCCCGTGGCCGGGACGGTAACGGCCATCAACGAAACCCTTTCCTCCGCCCCCGAAAGCATCAATCAGGACGCCTACGCCGCCTGGCTCTTCAAACTCGCTCCCGCCAATGTGGGCGATCTGGCGGGGTTGCTGGATGCGGCGGGGTATAAGGCCAGTGTGGATGCGGGCTGAGTCGAACTGAAATATGCAAAATTTTTACGACAGGCTCCCCCATGATGGCAAGGGTCGGAATACACTTCGCTATTCCATCAACCTGTGTCTGCTGGCAAACCATCGCCAGCAAGAATGACAACACAACAAAGGAACAGAAATGCAAGCCTTCATCGAACGCCTGCGCCGCCACGCCGAGCACATCGACAACGTCGGCAATCATTGCACTACGGAGGAAACCACCAAACAGGCACTGATTCTGCCCCTGCTGGACCGCCTCGGTTTTTCTCCCTTTGACCCAATGCGGGTGAAGGCGGAATACGGCGCGGATTTTCCCGGCGTCAAGGCCAATGAGCGGGTGGATTACGCGCTGTTCTGCCAGGGGGTGCCGGTGATGTTCATTGAGGCCAAAGCCTGGGCGGAAAAGCCCAGCAACCACGCGCCGCAACTCTCCCGCTATTTCAACGCCACGCCGGAAGTGGCGGTGGCCGCAATTACCAACGGGCGCGAATGGCGCTTTTTCACCGACCTGCATAACAAGAATGTGATGGACAGCGAGCCGTTTTTGACCATTGATTTTTCCACGCTGGATGAATCTCAGGTCACTCGCCTGTACCGTTTCCGCCATGACGAATTTCAGCCCGACGCGCTCAGGACGCTCGCCGAGGAAAGTATCTATCTGAACGCCTTTACCGATGTCATCAGCAACAGCCTGCGCGAACCGGATACCGAGTTTGTGCGTTACGTGGCGACTCGCGCCAATGTCCAGCGCCAGTTCAACGCCAAGTTTTTAGAAAGCATCGCGCCCATCGTGCAGCAAGCAGTAGGCCGGGCGGTGAGCAATATGGTGGTGACGGGACTTTCCGCCAAGCCCGCGCCTGCACAGGAAGCTCCGCCCGTGGCGGCGACGCAGCCGCATCCAGCCGACGACAAAGGCGACTGGATTGACCCGGAAAACCCCAAGATCATCACAACCTTCGCCGAACGCAAGCTGCTGGAAGTTACCCGCTCCCTTCTGGGCAATGAGGTGGAAATCTCCGGCAAGGATACCGAAAGTTATTACGCCATCCTGTACAAGGGCAAGGTGAACCGCTGGCTGTTGCGCTACTACGGTGTGGAGCATCGCCCCAATGGCCGCGACCGCAGCCTGCCACTGGCGCAGTTTTGTGTGCCGATGACGAGCGAACGCAAAAAAGAAATCGCCCGTGCTGGCTTGTCACTGGGCATGGACGACGCGGTGATTCTGACGCACCCGGACGATCTGCTCAGAATCGCGGGGATTTTGTTTGATGCCTTGGCATTTTGCGGAGATGACAGTAATTTCAAGCGGGCGAAGGGGGAGGCGGAAAGCGCACCTACTGCGAAGTAATTCGGAAAGCGCCGTAGATACTGTGCTGAGTGAGTGTCCGCTCATGTTTGTCACGGATGTGCCGTTATATCGAACACGTTGAACACTCAGGGGAACGTGATGAACATCGGCATCAACAGCACGTTGTGGCGCAACACCAATACCCTGCGCGCCACACTGCGCGAACAAAATACGACACCGGGTCTGCAACAAAAACGTCTTGATGACATACGACAGGCTCTGAAAAAGCTTCAGGAAGCGCCCACGCTTGCGGCCAGCAACAAACAGGCGGCGACTCAAAAAGTGGGGATTCTGAAACAGCGTCTTCAGTTGCTCAAACATCAGATCAAGACCGCCGTGCTGTGTGGAACGCCAGAACAGGCGAAAGCCCTGGCGCGGGAACTGAAAAACATCGCCAGGGAACTGGCGGGCGCAGCCAGAGCCTTGGGGGGATCGGGCGCGGGCGTGGGGGCGGTGAATGGGTTTGATGTCACCGTTGCCGGGGACGAAACCGGAGAAGCAGAGCGCGCAGAAGGGGCGAAGGCAGCAAGCGCGGAGGAAGCCGCAGAGGCAGAACAGGCAGAAGCCGCCGTCGAAGGCGCGCAACAGGCGCAGGATGCCGAAGCCGCCGCTGCGGCGGCGAATGCGTCCGTGCAGTCAAACGAGGGCGACAACGCCGAAGCCATTCACCGACAAGGCGACAACGGCGATGAGGATGACAAAACCCTGCGCGAACTGTTGCACGACGCCAGAAAACTGCTCAAGGAAAACATCAACCTGCTCAAAGCAGCCGTCATGGACAAGGAAGGCCGGAAAGAACTTCAGAAGGCGGAGGAATTTCTCCGTGATCTTGATGTTGCGCTTCAGGGCGGCGGAGAACTGTATACTGTTGTCGGCAATTGGGCGGACGGGAGCCTGGAGGGGATGGCGCTTGATGCGCGGGCATGATTTTCTGGCCTGCGTCTCTACGCCATTCCGCGCGGCCGTAGGCCGGGTTCGCTTCCACCCAACATTCCGGGCATCCCGCCAATCCTCGCACGGCGCTTGCCGTCCCTTCTCCCACAAGTGGGAGAAGGTGCCCCGGCAGGGGCGGATGAGGGGAAGCCGTTCAGCATGTAAAGCGTTTCTGCAACCTGAACCGCCGCCCCCCCCACCCGCCCTCGGCCACCAACTACCCCCAGGGGAGAAGTGGTCGGGCCGCCGCCGCCCCACCCCCCCACCCCAGTGGGGGTAAAAAAAAAACG
>JAITNI010000007.1 GCA_031290535.1 Zoogloeaceae bacterium | reverse complement strand
TCAGGAAGCCGCTCCCTTGCACAAGGCCAAGCGGTTCCAGAGGGGGCGGCCTCTGTTCGTGCATTGTAGGGGCGGATTGCATCCGCCCAGGGCGCACGCAGTGCGCCCCTACGGGATGGGGGCAGCGGGAAACTGAACCGCCCAAACCCCCTCTGTGTGCGGCTATGCCGCATTCCGCTACAGCGGAACCCACCTGCGGCCCGGTCAGGGGAGGATGATTTGCTGCGCTACGCGCAGGATTTGGACGTCCATTCCATTCTCCCCTTGGGGGAGAAGGGACGGCTGGCTTCATGTGATGCGTGACGGGAAAAACGACAAAATCCTTCCCGGCAAAACCCCTTTACCCTCTGCGCCAGGTTGTCCCCTGCGGGCTGTCTTCCAGCAGGATTCCGGCGGTTTTGAGTTCGTCGCGCAGGCGGTCGGCTGCGGCGAAGTTGCGGTTTTGTTTGGCGGTTTGGCGTTGGGCAATCCGGGTTTTGATTTCGGCTTCCGTCAGCCCCGTCTCTTTGCTCGCGCCAACCGGCGCGCGCAGATAATCCTGCGGGTCGCGGGTCAATAAGCCGAGAACGCCGCCCAGCGCCTTCAGGAGCGCGGCGAGGCGGGCGTCGTTGCGGGCGCGGGTTTCCTGCGCCAGTTCAAAGAGCGCGGCAATCGCGCCGTGGGTATCGAAATCGTCCTCCATCGCGGCCTGAAAACGGGCGGCGGCGGGGTGTCGCCAGTCGATGATCGCCGTTTCGTGAGGCGCGGGCGGTACGTCGCGCAGGGTGAAATACAGGGTGTTGAGGCTGGCGCGGGCGTCTTTCAGGTGGGCGTCGGAATAGTTGAGCGGGCTGCGGTAATGAACGCGCAGGATGAAAAAACGCACCACTTCCGGGTCGTATTCCTTCAACACGTCGCGGATGGTAAAAAAGTTGCCCAGCGACTTGGACATTTTTTCGTCATCCACCCGCACAAAACCGTTGTGCATCCAGTAATTGACAAAGGTTTTGCCGTGCGCGCCCTCGGACTGGGCGATTTCGTTTTCGTGATGCGGAAACTGCAAGTCCTGACCGCCGCCGTGAATGTCAAAATGTTCGCCCAGCAATTGCGAACTCATGGCGGAACATTCGATGTGCCAGCCGGGACGCCCGTCTCCCCAGGGCGAGGGCCAGGACGGTTCGCCGGGTTTGGCGCGTTTCCAGAGCACGAAATCAAGCGGATCCTGCTTGGCCGTTTCCACCTCGACCCGCTCCCCGGCGCGCAGATCGTCCAGCGACTTGCCAGAGAGTTTGCCGTAGCCCGTAAATTTACGGACGGAATAATTCACGTCGCCATTGGCCGCCAGATAGGCCAGCCCCTTGGTTTCCAGTTTCTGAATGAGTTTTTGCATCCGGGGCACAAATTGTGTGGCGCGCGGCTCATGGTCGGGGGTTTGTACGCCAAGCGCCGCCGCGTCCTCATGCATGGCGGCGATGAAGCGCCCGGTCAGACTGGCGATGGACTCGCCGTTTTCGGCGGCGCGGCGGATGATCTTGTCGTCGATGTCGGTGATGTTGCGGACGTAAGTGACCTGAAAACCGGATATTTTCAGCCAGCGAACCACGGCGTCGAAAGAAACCATTACGCGGGCGTGACCGAGGTGGCAGTAATCGTAGACGGTCATGCCGCACACGTACATGCCGACCTTGCCGGGGATAAGGGGGGTGAAAGGCTGTTTTTCCCGCGTCAGCGAGTTGTAGATGGAGAGCATAAAAGGTCGACAGTGCGCGTCAAAAACGGAGAAGGGGAGCGCCGCAGGGCGGCTCGCATTCGGCTCAAGACGCAATTTTTGAGATTGGCGAAGTAAATGTTGGTAGAATCCGACGTTCGGAATTTTGTGTGAAGTATAGCATCTGCAATGGCCTCCTCTGACCGCTCCTCCCTCCCGCAGCGTCTTTTTGTCGCGTTCTGGCTTGGCGCAACGCTTTGTGTCGCCCCTCCGGCGTTTGCCAACACCCTGCCGGAAATCCAGCGTCTTATCCGTCAGGCTCAATACCCGCAGGCGCTGGAAAAGGCGGACGCCTACCTCGCCAGCCGTCCCGGAGACGCGCAGGGACGCTTTTTCAAGGGCTTGATTCTGACCGAGATGAACCGCACCCCTGAGGCCATCGCCGAATTTACCCGCCTCACGGAAGATTACCCGGAACTCCCGGAACCCTACAACAATCTGGCCGTGCTCTACGCGCAGCAAAAACAGTATGACCGGGCGCGCACGGCGCTGGAAATGGCGATTCGCACCCATCCGGCCTATGCGGTGGCCTATGAGAATCTGGGCGACGTGTACGCCCGTCTGGCCAGTCAGGCTTACGACCGGGCGCTGCAACTGGATTCCGCCAACGCCACCGCCCAAAACAAGCTGGCGCTGATCCGCGAACTGGTCAGCGCCCCGACGCAAGCCGCCCATGCCCGTCCCGGCAACGCGACCGTGGCTGCCCGGCAGCCGCCTGCTCCCCCCGTACAAACCGCGCCGCCTGTTGCGCCG
>JAITNI010000312.1 GCA_031290535.1 Zoogloeaceae bacterium | reverse complement strand
AAATGAAATGCCCAACGCCCGCGTCGCAGGCCGCCGTCGCCAGCGCGCGCGTGGTTTCCAGATTGGCGCGACGATAAGCCGCCAGCGCGTCCGGCGAGGATTTGTCGCCACGATGCGCGCGGGCGGCCAGATGAAAAACGGCCTCCACGCCCTGACAGGCCTCGCGCCAAAGGGCCGGATTGTGACAGGCGGCGTGTTCAAGGCTGACGAATTCCAGCGCCGTGGCATTCTTTGCGAGTGCCCGCAAAGAATCTGCGCGTTCCGGCGCAGAACAAACGGCCCTGACCGTGTGGCCTGTTTTTAGAAGGTGACGGCACAAATGCCCGCCAATGAAGCCGCTGGCGCCCGTGAGCAGAAATTTCATGACCCTGTTTTTCTCATGCACAGGAACATCATGCCAAGCAGCCAGGCTTGTTGGCGATTGCGCCGCAAATCACGGCATTGGCAAAACAGACGCCAGCGGTCGCGCCAGCCAAAGCGCGCCAGCGCCTGAATGACAGGTGTTTCATTCCCGATTATTTTTGCCAGCCTCAGAACATCGTGCCGGAACTCGCCACGCAAGACATGTTTCAGACGCCCCCATGCCGCGCGCCAGCCGATATTCGCGCCAGTCTGATTGCGATCATGCTGCCGGTAGCGCATCGTGGGACGTGCGTCAATGACCCATTTGAAGCCATTTTGACGCGCAAAGGCATAAATCATCCAGTCATGCGCCTTCAGATTCTGGAGCGCCGTGGCATTGTTTTTGACCCACCCCTGAAGCGCCAGAAACATCTGGCGCGACAACACAAAAGTGCATCCGGGGCCGGAAGATTCAAACAGAAAATCCAGCGGGCGTTGCGGTTCGGCCTTGTCAAGCAGGCGCTCCCGACCCTCTGGCCAGAACGCGATCACATTGCTGGAACAGGCATCGGCTCCGCTCTCACGCAACAGGGCAATGGCCCGGCAGAGCTTGTCCTTGAACCAGACATCATCCTGATCCGCCAGCGCGACAAACGCGCAGGTTCCGATTTCCGCTGTTTCAATCAGATACAGAAAATTGCGACAGGCATTACCCAGCACACGGGGCGCAGCGGGCAGGAGGCGGGCGTTCGGGCAGCAGGATTGGAGCGCGGCGAGCGTATCGTCTGTCGAGTGGTCGTCGCTGACCAGCAGATGCGCCTCCACCGCCTGTTGCCCGAGAATGCTGTGCAATTGTTCCGTGATCCAGCGCTGTCCATGATGCGTGGCGAGCAATACCAGCACGGAAGGGAAAGGGGTTTCCATGCGATTACAATAAAAACAGCGACGCCAGTCCCAGAAAGATGAAAAAGCCGCCGGAGTCGGTCAGGGCGGTAATCAGCACCGAGCTGCCAACTGCCGGGTCGCCGCCCAGACGCTGGCGCAGCATGGGAATGCCGACGCCAGCGCACGCGGCCAGGAGCAGATTCAGGATCATGGCGGCGGTCATCACCACGCCGAGCGAAAAACTGTTGTACAGACCCCACGCCAGCGCGCCCAGCAGGCTACCCCAGATCAGGCCGTTGAGCAGGGCGACGCCGAGTTCTTTTCGCAACAGCCGCCGGGTGGCGTCGGGTTTGACCTGTCCCATCGCGATGGCGCGCACAATCATGGTGATGGTTTGATTGCCCGCGTTGCCGCCAATGCCCGCCACAATGGGCATCAGGGCGGCGAGCGCCACCAGTTTTTCAATCGCGCCCTCAAACGCGCCGATGACTCTTGACGCGATAAAGGCGGTCACCAGATTCACCGCCAGCCATGCCCAGCGGTTTTTCACCGAATCCCAGACCGAGGCAAAAATGTCTTCTTCCTCTTTCAAGCCGGCGTGCGCCAGTTGCTCGGCTTCCGATTCCTCGCGGATAAAATCCACCACCGCGACCAGCGTGAGGCGGCCTTCCACCCGGTTGTCGGCATCCACCACCGGCGCGGAGACGAGGTCGTAACGCTCGAACGCCTGCGCGGCTTCTTCGGCGGCGTCTTCGGAATGAAAACGCACGATGTCCTTTTTCATGACCTGCTGCACTTCCGTTTCGGGGTCGTGAATCAGCAGGCTTTCCAGCGTGAGCACGCCCAGCAGGCGCTCGTCGCGGTCGATGACAAAAATCTTGTCGGTATGTTCCGGCAGTTCCTCGAAACGGCGCAGATAGCGCAGCACGACTTCCAGACTGACGTCTTCGCGCACCGTCACCATGTCGAAATCCATCAGCGCGCCGACGGTGTCCTCAGGGTAGGCAATGGCGGCGCGCAACTGCGCCTGTTCCGCCGAAGGCAGCGCCAAAAACACGTCCTCGACCACCTCCTGCGGCAGATCGGGCACCAGATCGGCGAGTTCGTCCGTATCCAGCGTTTCGGCGGCGGCGACAAGTTCGTGCCGCGCCATCGATTCAATCAGGGTTTCCCGGACGGCATCGGAGACTTCCAGCAGAATCTCCCCGTCCCGCTCCGCCTTGACCAGATCCCAGACCAGCAGGCGCTCTTCCAGCGGCAGGGCTTCCAGCACATAGGCGACGTCCGCCGGGTGCATCTTGTCCAGTTTTTGATACAGACGCAGGCGCAAGGCGCTCTGGTTGGCCTCCTGCGCCGGGTCGGGGGAAAGGCCATCACGCTCCGGCGCGGCCTCCGGGGTTTCCAGCGGCTTCAACCAGGCGAGCAGGGTCTCGACCTCAAAGAGATGCTCTTGCAGGTCGTCAATTTCGGTCGGCGGGGAAAGGCGGGAATCTTCGGTCATGATGCGCTGCCGCAAAGGGTGGGCTATTTTAGCACCATGCGCCCCACTCCCCGCCTCTTTGTGAGCATTTGGCCCGTGTCAGGAGAGACGTCTTGTGGACGGGAAGAATTTTGCGGGCTTAGGGCGGTGGCGCAGAATGCGGCAATTGCGAGGCCGACATGCGTTTCAAAATGATGCCGGTTTTACGCAGCAGTCCCGGCGCGTTGCGGTGTTGGTCGTAAAAGCGGGGATTGGGGGTCATCGCGGCCAGTTTGGCGGACTGGGGGACGGAAAGTCGCGCGGCGCTGACGCCATAATAATGCCGCGCCGCTGCCTCCGCGCCAAAGATGCCGTTGCCCCATTCGATGACGTTCAGGTACACCTCAAAAATGCGCTCCTTGTCCCAGCAGGCTTCCAGCATCAGGGTGATGAGCGCTTCCTCTCCCTTTCGGAACAGGGAGCGGTCGGGGCTTAAAAAGAGATTCTTGGCGAGTTGTTGGGAGATGGTCGATCCCCCCGCCACAAAACGGCCTTTTTTCTGGTTTTTTTCCAGCGCGATCTGGATGCCCTGCCAGTCAAACCCGTCGTGATCGGCAAAATGGGCATCCTCGGAAGCGATGATGGCGCGTTTCAAATGCGGGGAAATCTGCGCGTAGGACACCCACTGGTAGCGCAATTCGGCCTGCGGGTCGGTTGCGCGCAATGCCTCCAGACGCAGGCTCATGAAGTGGGTTTCCTGCGGCGGCACCCATTTCCACCACACAATCCAGCCCAAAAACCAGAGCTGCACGAGGAGGAACAGGCCGATCAGCAGCAAGAGGCTCCATTTGACGCCCCGCGCCAGCAGGACGAGGGGACGCCAGCGGGGAACGGGCGCGCTCAAGATTCAGCCCGCCGTCTGTTCCACGCGCAGGCGGTGGAGCAGGGCGTGGGTGTCCGGGCGCAGGCCGCGCCAGAGCAAAAAGGCTTCCGCCGCCTGTTCCACCAGCATTCCCAGCCCATCGGCCAGATGCGCCGCGCCTGTGTGTCGCGCCTGTCTTAAAAAGGGCGTTTCCCCCTTGCCGTACATCAGGTCGTAGGCCAGACAGCCGGGCGCGAAGATTTCGGCGGGCAGGGGCAGCGCGGCGTTTTCCAGACTGGCGGCGGTGGCGTTAATCAGTACGTCAAAGGCTTGACCCACCAAATCTTCCAGCCCCGCCCCGGAGAGCGGACAGGCCGCCAGCGGCGCGAAGGCCGTCGCCAGCGTTTTGGCCTTAGCGGCGGTGCGATTGGCAATCGTCAATTGGCTCGGCTGGCGTTCCAGCAGGGGCGTCAGCACCCCCCGCGCCGCGCCGCCCGCGCCGAGGAGCAGAATGCGGCGACCGGCGAGGGAAAAGCCGAGATTGGTTTCCATATCGCGCACCAGCCCCGCGCCATCGGTGTTGTCGCCCAGTATCCCGCCTTGCGGCGAAAATTTCAGGGTATTGACCGCCCCGGCTTGTCGGGCGCGGGGGGTCAGGGTGTTGCCGGGGGATTCGCAGAGGCGAAAGGCTTCTTCCTTGAACGGCACCGTGACATTCGCGCCCCGCCCGCCTTCCGTCACAAATTGCCGCACGGCATCGACAAACCCTGGCAGCGGAACCAGCCGCGCCTCGTAATGCAGCGCCTGCCCGGTCTGCGCGGCAAATTCGGCATGAATACGCGGGCTTTTGGAATGCGCGACAGGATGGCCGAAAACGGCGTAAAGATCAGGCATGATTTTGTGGGCGCGTCCTTGATGCACGGCGAGTTATTTGACAAGCTGGTTTAGTTCGCCGCTGGCATAGCGTTCAGCCATTTTATCCAGAGGAATCGCCTTGATCTGGTCGGCGCGGCCTTCGCAGCCGAAGGCGCGATAACGGGCGAGGCAGACTTTTTTTGCGGCTTCGCGGGCGGGTTTCAGGTAGTCACGCGGGTCGAATTTTTCCGGGTTTTCAAAGAGATAGCGGCGAATTGCGCCGGTCATGGCGAGGCGAATGTCGGTGTCGATATTCACCTTGCGGACGCCATGTTGAATGCCCTCGACAATTTCTTCCACCGGCACGCCGTAGGTTTCCTTCATCTTGCCGCCGAATTCGCGGATTTCGGCGAGCAGTTCCTGCGGCACGGAAGACGAGCCGTGCATCACCAGATGGGTGTTGGGCAGCCGCGCGTGGATGGCGGCGATGCGGTCAATAGCGAGGATGTCGCCGGTCGGCTTTTTGGTGAATTTGTACGCGCCGTGGCTGGTGCCGATGGCGATTGCCAGCGCGTCGCAATTGGTGGCGCGGACAAAATCGGCGGCCTGTTCCACATCGGTCAGCAGGTCTTCGCGGTGCATCTGGCCTTCCGCGCCGTGACCGTCCTCTTTATCGG
>JAITNI010000330.1 GCA_031290535.1 Zoogloeaceae bacterium | reverse complement strand
GGCCTGCCCCGACCACACCGTGAAGCAGGCGCTGTTTGAATTGCTGGACGCGCCCGCAAACGCCGGGATGACGCTCACCGAATCGATGGCGATGAGCCCGGCGGCGAGCGTGGCGGGGTTCTATCTCGCCCACCCGGAAAGTCATTATTTCGCCCTCGGCAAGATTGGCAGCGACCAGCTTGAAGACTGGGCGCGGCGGGCGGGGATGACGGTGGAAGAGGCCGAACGCTGGCTCGCGCCGTTACGGTAATTGTCCAGACTGCGCTATGCTCGCTGGCGGGCGATAGCGGGATAGTGGAAAAGGAGAATTTTGTGATTTCATCATGCCGTCGGCACGCGATGACTTTTTATCCTGGCGGGCTACGCGCCGCGTTCGCGGGTCTGCTGCTTGTCGGGATACTGGCGGCGATGCCCGCGTTTGCGCTTGAGGAGGACGAGGGCGAGGGCGAATCCGCCCCTTCCACCACCTCTGCCCCTTCCACCACCTCTGCTCTTTCCACCACTCCCACGCCACAGCCGCAGCGCCCCCTGTCGGCGACTGCGGAACAGATTTTCAGTCAGGCGCAGCCCGGACTTCTGCAAATCCGCAGCCTGCTCAAAAGCGCGCAGAAGCCGTCTTCCATCGGCTCCGGTTTTCTCGTCAGCGCGGACGGGCTGGCGCTCACCAATTATCATGTGGTCTCCCAGTACGCGCTGGAATCCGATCTCTACCAGCTCGAATATGTGGCCGCCGATAATTCGCGTGGCCGCCTGCGCCTCCTCGCTATCGACATCATCAACGATCTGGCCGTGGTGCAACTGGATGTGCTTCCAGAAAAGCGTTTCGAGGTTTTTGCCTTCAATCCCGCTGCGGTTGAAGGTCGTCTGGTCAAGGGCGAACGTCTGTTTTCGATGGGGAATCCGCTCGATCTGGGCTTTTCCATCGTTGAAGGAACCTATAACGGCATCGTCGAAAAAAGTTATCAGCCGAAAGTGCATTTCACCGGGGCGCTGAATCCGGGCATGAGCGGCGGGCCGACGGTCACGATGGATAACCGGGTGGCAGGCGTCAATGTAGCGAAACTGGTTAGCGGCGATCTGGTGAGTTTTCTCGTGCCGGCGGGAGCCGCGTTCCGCCTGCTCGAAAAAGCGCGGGACGGCAATGAACTGGATACGTCCGCCGTGCGTCAGGAAATCGGGGCGCAGATGGATGTGTGGCAAAAGGATTTTTTCGCGGAATTCAAAGCGCAGGGTGTCCACGAAGCCGCGCTAGGCTCATATCGCGTCGCCGAAAGTAACGCGAACTGGTTCAATTGCTGGGCTAATACGAACCGTAATGAACGCAACCATTTGCGCGTCCAGATCAACAAATCCACCTGTCACACGCGCACACAGCTTTTTCTGTCCCATGATATGTCTGCGGGCGATGTGGAAATCTCGCACGTCTACCTGAAAAGCATTGATCTCAACGCCATGCAGTTTGCGCGCAGGCTGACCCGTTACGCTGACCCGCCGGTTTTTGGCGGAGGGCGGCGAAACAGCAACAAGAATTTCACGCCCTACCGCTGTTACGAAAACTTTCTGGCCGCCGATGAAGAACATCTGCTCCGCCCCGGATTGCGGGTGGTGTGGTGCGCGCGCGCCTACCGCCAATTCCCCGGCCTGTATGATGTCTCCGTCGCCTCGACCACGCAGGATCGCAACCGTGAAGCCCTCGTATCCACCCTGTCGCTGACCGGGGTTCATTACGAAAACGCAGTTGCGTTCGTTCAGGATTTTTTTGCCACGCTGAAGGTGCAACGTGATCTGGATTGAAACCCTCTCGCGCCACAAAGAGCCTGTAGCGCGTATCCGCGCAGCGGGGGACGCGACGATAGGCCGCGCCTACGACAACGACATTATCGTCGACGACCCCCATGTCGCGCCACGCCATATCCGCATCCGTCGCAACGACGGCGGCGCGCTCATCGCCGAAGATCTCGATACCCAAAACGGCCTGTACGATGAAACCGGCAAGCGCCAGCAAACCCTCGAACTGGGCGGCAACACCCTGTTTCGCATCGGCAAGACCTGGCTGCGCGTTCGGGAAAGCAGCTTTGAAGTCGCCGCCGAACGGCAACTATTGCCCGAAGCGCGGTTGTGGCTCTGGCTGCTGGGCTTGCTGACTCTGGCTTCCGCGCTTGGACTGTTGTCCATCTGGCTGGCGGATTCCAGCGAATATCCTGACAAGTTCCCGCAATATCTGGCCGCGCTGTTGACTTTTGTGCTGCCCATCTCCCTCTGGGTCGGCTTCTGGGCGTTGCTGACGCGGCTCTTTCAGGGTCACACCCGCGTGATTTCACATGCCATCATCGCGGTTTCCTGGCTGCTTGCTGTTTTGATGGCGCCATTTTTGCAGAACTGGCTGAGTTTTGCTTTTTCAAGTCGCGCGGTTATTGATTACGGTTTTATTTTTGTGTGGATACTGTGCGCCATTGTCTGTTTTGCCCACCTTCGCACCATCAGCACCCGCCATCTGGCGCTCAAGGCGGGCATCGTCTCGGCATTGGCGCTTTGTATCTGTCTGGCCGAATGGCTGGGGACGAGTCCTTTTTCTCCCGATGAAGCATCCGACAATGGTTCATACCTGAAACAGATGTTTCCCCCATCCTGGCGCATGGTGACGCCCAGAACAGAGACGGAATTCCTCCAGGAAGTCCAGAACATCAAGATCAAACTCGACGAATTGCGCGAGAAAGAGACGGGCAAGGATTGATTGCCAGCCCGGCAACCCAATATCCGCTCCGTGTGACGATGCCATCGGGGAAATGAAATGGATCCGCAGCATCGTCCCCACGCTGGCGGCGGGCGGGCGGATCGTTGCCACTTTTGAGCAGAAACCCCCGAAAAATCGGGGGTTCGTCAACAG
>JAITNI010000306.1 GCA_031290535.1 Zoogloeaceae bacterium | reverse complement strand
TTGAACCGCTCCGGGTGATTCAACTGGTGCAAAAAAATCGGCACTACAAGCTCGCCGGACAGGATAAACTTGCGTTTTCCGGCCATCTGCCGACCTTGAAGGACAAAGTCACTGCCGTCAAACACCTGTTCGCCCAATTGACCCAATGACGCAACCCGAATGCCCATGAACACTGAAAAACTCGAAAACATCCACGTCGCCGCCTTTGACCCCATGCCGACGCCGAAGGAACTGCACCTGCGCCTGCCCATCACCGAGACGGCGCGTCACACCGTCAGCGCGGGGCGCAGGGCGCTGAACGCCATTCTGGAACGGCAAGACCCGCGCCTCTTTGCGGTGGTCGGCCCCTGCTCCATTCACGACCCCGTGGCCGGTCTCGACTACGCCCGTCGCCTGAAGGCGCTGGCCGACGAGATTTCCGACACCTTCCTCATCATTATGCGCGTCTATTTTGAAAAGCCGCGCACCACGGTGGGCTGGAAGGGCTACATCAACGACCCGGACATGGACGATTCCTTTCGCGTCAATGTGGGCATGGAAAAGGCGCGTGATTTTCTGTTGCAGGTCAATCAACTGGGACTTCCCACCGGCACCGAAGCGCTGGATCCCAATTCGCCGCAATATCTGGGCGACCTGATTACCTGGAACGCCATTGGCGCGCGCACCACGGAATCGCAGACGCACCGGGAAATGTCTTCCGGCCTCTCGACCCCCGTCGGCTTCAAGAACGGCACCAGCGGGGATTTGACCGTGGCGGTCAACGCCATTTTGTCCGCCTCCCGCCCGCATTCCTTTCTGGGTCTGGATATGGAAGGGCGCGTCGCCATTGTCCGCACCACTGGCAACCCTCACGGCCATGTGGTGCTGCGCGGCGGCGACGGCCAGCCCAATTATGATGCGGTTTCCATCGCGCTGGCCGAAGCGGCGCTCGCCAAAGCCAGACTGCCCGCCAATCTGGTGGTCGATTGCTCGCACGCCAACAGCCACAAAAAGCCGGAAATGCAGCCCTTGGTGCTCGCCGATGTGACCCGCCAGATTCGCGCTGGCAACCAGTCCATCGTCGGGGTGATGATCGAGTCCAACCTTGAGGCGGGCAACCAGTCCATCCCCGCCGACCTGAGCCAGCTAAAATACGGCCTTTCCGTCACCGACAGTTGCGTCGATTGGGTCAGCACCGAAAAAATGCTGCGCGAGGCCGCCAGCCAGTTGCGTGATATTCTGCCCAAACGGGGCAAACCCTGAACCTACGACTCTGACTTGGAGCAAAAAATGCGACCCATGACCTCTTTTCGTTTTCGTTCTGCCCTGATGGCCGTGCTTTTCGCGGCGGCGCTTGGCTTCGCACCGCCGGGGATGGCCGCTGACAACCCGTCACACGATCTGGACGTCGCCCGCAATTATCTGGAGCAGCGCAATTACGTCCGGGCGCTGGGATATTTCAAAAAGGCGCTGGCGGCGCAAATTCAGGCGCACGGCATTGAGCACACCCAGACGGCCGCCATCGAAAACGAAATCGGGCTGGCCTCACTGGACATCCTGCAACTCGACGAGGCGCTCGACGCCTTCACCCAGGCGAATGTAATCTATCGGAAACTGCCGGGGCACAAGGCCGAAGTCGCCGCCACCTACAACAATATTGGTCGCGTCTTCAACGCGCACGGGGATTATCTGAAGGCGCTGGAATGGCATCACAAGGCCATCCAGATTCAGGAAGCCACGTTTGGCAAAAAACACCGCGAAACGGCGGCCAGCTACAACTACGTGGCAGTGGTTTACTACAACCAGGGTGATTACGCGCGGGCGCTGGAGTGGCACCAAAAAGCCCTGAGCGCCGATGCCAGAACCATTGGCGCGCACCCGGATACCGCCAACATCTACAACAACCTCGCCACCCTGCACGCCCGGCAGGGCAACTACGCCAAGGAACTGGAATGGTTCCAGAAGGCACTGACGGTAGAAGAAAAAATCCTCGGCAAAGGCCACCTCAATATCGCCACCACCTACGGCAACATCGCCTGGGCCTACGCGCATCAGGGCAATTATCCCAAGGCGCTGGAATGGTATCGCAAGGCGCTGGAAATCCGCGAAAAGACCTTTGGCAAAACGCACCCCTATACCCTCTCCGTCCGGGAAAACATGCAGGCCGTCTATGAAAAGAGCGGCAACCCCGAACCGTTTGAAGAATGGCTGGAAAAACCCCTGACGCCTCAATAACCGGACATCCGCAACCCTCTCCCTTTCATGCAAAACCACATTCAACTCCATCTTCAGGACGGTCTGGCGACCGTCACCCTCCACAATCCCGACAAACTGAACGCCATCAATCTGGCCATGTGGCGGGAATTGCGGCGCGTCATCGAACAGGCTTCGCAGGATGAAAGCGTACGCTGCATCCTCCTCTGCGGCGCGGGCGAGCATTTTGCCTCCGGTGGCGATCTGGAAGAATTCCAGACCCTGCGCGCCACACTGGCACAGGCGCTTGTCTATCACGAGGAAGTCGCCTCGGCGCTGGAAACCCTGCGCCATTGCAAGCATCCCACCGTCGCCATGATTCGCGGCGCCTGCATCGGCGGCGGGCTGGAAATCGCCGCGCAGTGCGACATCCGCATTTGCGACACCAGCGCCCGTTTTGGCGCGCCCATCAACAAGCTCGGTTTTTCCATGTATCCCGGCGAAATGGCGGGTCTTGTCAAACTGGCGGGCCTCGCCGTAGTGGCGGAAATCCTGCTCGAAGCCCGCATCCTGAACGCCGAAGAAGCGGCGCGCAAAAATCTGGTCAGCCGCGTCGTCGCCCCGGAACAACTGGAAGAAGAAATCAAAGGCTGTGTACGGCGCATCATGGCCGGCGCGCCACAGGTCGCCACCTGGCACAAACACTGGATGCGCCGCCTCGCCCACGACACCCCCCTGACCGACGCCGAAAAAGCCGCCTCCTTCGCCTTTCTGGACACCGAGGATTACCGCGAAGGACTCCGCGCCTTCCTGCAAAAACGCAAACCCTGTTTTACGGGCAGGTAATTTTATTTCGCAATAAAAACCAGAGGCTCCCAAGCGGTAGGAGTGCGCTGTGCAAGTTCCTTGTCAGAAAAATAAAAACTCCCAGAAAAATCAGGGGGGTCGTCAACAGTCCGGGCGCTTCGCGCCAGGACAGAGATGATACGGATAGAAATCTTCAGCAATCTGAAAGACCCGCGTGGGCAGACGAAGAAGCATGATTTGCAAGAGATCCTGCTGATGACGCTGTGCGCCGTTCTGTGTGGAGGGGCTGTCCACAGAACGTTCGTTTTAACTGGGTTTCAGGAAAGATGATGAGCGCGTTTTCAATCGCCCTGACAAGCGAGAGAGAGGGGAACGGCAAATTTGTAAGTAATAATATAAAATATACAAGACTTGCCGACAAGGCGCGGGCATTGGCGTAAAATAGGCGCTTTCCCGTTGCCGGGTTGTCC
>JAITNI010000155.1 GCA_031290535.1 Zoogloeaceae bacterium | reverse complement strand
CACGGCGCATCGCCCACCACCGCCATGATCCACCTCGCCCTGACCGGCACGCTGCCCGATGGTAAAAATGTCGATTGGCTGGAAGCGGTGACGGACGCGCAGTACAACGCGCAGTAATTCCCGCCATATCGCCGAACAGGTGTTTAGGATGTCCCTGGTCTGTACACCTTGTCAGGGGGAAAGCCTTATCTGGAACCGCTTGGCCTTGCAAGTGAGCAGCGCCTTAAAGAGGGCTTTGGTCAAAGGCGATTCAACCTGTCTCGGAAACCCTGATCGCTCCACCTGCCTATTTTTTGTCCGTCCGTTTTTGCAGGGCGCGGATGGTGGTTTCGTCCTGTAATTCAAAGCGCACCGTGTCGCCGACCTTGAGACCGTTCAAAAGGGATTTGTCGGTGACGGCAAAGGACATGGTCATGGCGGGCCAGTTGAGTTTTTCTATGGCCTCGTGCGCCAGGGTGAGGCGCAGGCGGGCGGGGTCGAGGTGTTTGACGATGCCTTGTCCTGTCGCCAGCACGGCCTGCGGGGTTTGGGCGGTTTTGTCCGGCGCGCCGGCGTGGTGGCTGTGTGCGTGGTCTTCTGAAAAGGCCGGGGCGGCAAGGAAGAGAGCGGCGATCAGGAGCGCCGTGGCGGTGGTTTTGGGTTGGGGAAGCATGGGGGTTCCTTTCATGAATGAAAAAACGGGGCGTACATTTTTCAGGCGTTTTTTCTGCGGAGAAGCAGATACAGCACGGGAATGACGAACAGGGAGAGGAGCGGCGCGGAGATCATGCCGCCGAGCATGGGGGCGGCGATGCGGCTCATGACTTCCGACCCCGCGCCCTGCCCCAGAAAAATGGGCAGCAACCCGGCGACGATGACGGCAACCGTCATCGCCTTGGGGCGCACCCGGCGCACTGCGCCTTCGCGGATGGCAGCCAGCAGCAGTGCCTCCCGGTCGGCGCGGCGATGCCAGTCGGGCGTTTTGGCGAGAGCTTCCTTGAGGTAGATCAGCATCACGACGCCAAACTCCGCCGCGACTCCGGCCAGCGCGATAAAACCGACGCCCACGGCGATGGAAAAATGGTAGCCCATTCCGTACAAAAACCAGAAGCTGCCCGTCAGGGCGAAGGGCAGGCTCGCCATGATGAGGAGCGCTTCGTCCAGACGGGAAAAGGCAAAATAAAGCAGCAGAAAAATGAGCGCCAATGTCACCGGCACCACCTGCTTCAAGCGGGCGTTGGCGCGTTGCAGATATTCAAACTGGCCGGAATAGCCGACGCTGACGCCGGGGGGCAGGGGGATTTTTTCATTGACCCGCATCTGGATGTCCCCGACGACCGAGGCCAGATCGCGGTCGCGCACATCGACATAAATCCAGGACGAAAGCCGCCCGTTTTCGCTTTTCAACATTGGCGGGCCATCGGCGATTTTGAGCGTCGCAAAACTCTCCAGCGTCACCTGTTCGCCACGTGGCGTGATGATGGGCAACTGGCGCAGGGCGGCGAGCGAATCGCGCCATTCGCGCGGGTAGCGCAGGTTGATGGGATAACGCGCCGTGCCCTCGATGGTCTCGCCGATATTCATGCCGCCGACCAGAAGCGCAATGGTGCTTTGCGCGTCGGCGATGTTCATGCCGAAGCGCCCCATCTGGTCGCGCTGAAGGTCGATGTCGATATAGCGTCCGCCGCTTGAGCGTTCGGCCAGCACGGATGAAACGCCGGGGACGTCCTGAATGGCGGCCTCGATGGCGAGCGCCGTCTGCTCGATGACCTGTAAGTCCGTTCCTGCCACCTTGATGCCGATCGGGCTTTTGATGCCGGTCGCCAGCATGTCGATGCGGTTTCGGATGGGCGGAATCCAGAGATTTGCCAGACCGGGAATCTGCACGACGGCGTCGAGTTCCTGCACCAGTCTGGCGGGCGTCATGCCGGGGCGCCATTGGGATTCGGGCTTGAACTGGATGACCGTCTCGAACATTTCAATCGGCGCGGGGTCAGTGGCGGTTTCCGCCCGCCCCGCCTTGCCGAACACGGAGGCAACTTCGGGCACACTTTTGATGAGGCGGTTGGTCTGCTGCAACAGTTCCGCCGACTTGCCCACGGACAGGCCGGGCAGCGCCGTCGGCATGTAGAGCAGATCGCCTTCGTCAATGGTGGGCAGGAATTCGCCGCCCAGTCGCGTGGCGGGCCAGAGGCCGGTGAGAAAAATGAGCGCGGCCAGAATGAGCGTGGTTTTGGGATGCGCCAGCGCCCGGTCGAGCCAGCCGGAATACAAGTGAATCAGGATTCGGCTCAGGGGGTTTTTTTCTTCGGAGGGAATCCGCCCGCGTATCCAGTAGCCCATCAGAACGGGAATCAGGGTGATGGACAATCCGGCGGCGGCAGCCATCGCAAAGCATTTTGTGTAGGCGAGCGGCGCGAAAAGCCGCCCTTCCTGCGCTTCGAGCGCAAAGACGGGGATGAAGGAGAGGGTAATAATCAGCAGGCTGAAAAAGAGTGCCGGGCCAACGGCGGCGGACGCCTCCCGCACCACGCGCCAGCGTTCATCGCCCGCCAGTGTTTCTCCCGGATGCGCCGCCTGCCAGACTTCCAGTTGCTTGTGGACGTTTTCGATCATCACAATGGCGGCATCGACCATCGCGCCGATGGCAATCGCAATGCCGCCCAGCGACATCATGTTGGCGCTCACGCCCTCCGCGCCCTGATAGCGCATGACGACAAACGCCGCCAGCACGCCCAGCGGCAGCGAGATGATCGCCACCAGCGCCGAGCGCAAATGCCAAAGAAATATAACGCAGACCAGCGCGACGGCCAAAAATTCCTCCATGAGTTTATGGGTCAGATTATCGACCGACTTTTCGATCAATTCTCCCCGGTCATATACCGGCACGATTTCCACGCCTTCGGGCAGGCTTTTTTGCAGGTGCGCCATCCTGAGCCGGATTTCCTTCAGGGTGGCGTAGGCGTTCTTGCCGCTTCTCAAAATCACCACGCCGCCCGCGACTTCGCCTTCGCCATTCAGTTCCGCGATGCCGCGCCGCATTTCCGGCCCCAACTGGATGCGGGCGACCTCGCCCAGACGCACGACTGTCCCGGCGGCGTCCGTCCGCAAGGGCAGGGCGCGAAAATCGTCCAGACTTTGCAGATAGCCTGTTGCCCGCACCATGTATTCCGCTTCCGAAATTTCCAGCGCCGCGCCGCCGGTCTCCTGATTGCCTTCCTGCACCGCCCGGACAATGTCCTGAGGCGTGAGGCCGAAGGCAGCCAGTCTGGTTGGGTCGGGCAGAATCTGGTACTGTTTGGTCATGCCGCCGATGGCGGCGACTTCGGCCACATTGGGGATGGTCTTCAACTCATAGCGCAAAAACCAGTCCTGCAAGGCGCGCAAATCCGCCAGACTGTGCCGCCCGCTGTTGTCCATCAGCGCGTACTCATAAATCCAGCCGACGCCGGAAGCGTCCGGCCCCAGAGAAGGCGTCACCCCCGCTGGCAATTGTCCCGCTGTCTGGTTCAGGTATTCCAGCACCCGGCTCCTTGCCCAGTACAGATCGGTGGCGTCATCAAACAGCACATAGACAAAGGAATCGCCAAAAAACGAAAAGCCGCGCACGGTCTTCACCCCCGGCACGGAAAGCATGGCGGCAGAAAGCGGGTAGGTGATCTGGTCTTCCACAATGCGCGGCGCTTGCCCCGGATACGGCGTGCGGAGAATCACCTGCACGTCGGACAAATCCGGCAAGGCGTCAAGCGGCGTGGAACGCACCGCCCAAATCCCCCAGACACACAGCACAATGGCCGCCAGCAGCACCAGCACACGATGCTGGATGGAAGCAAAGATGATTTTGGCGATCATGGCGCGGTCTCCGCCAGCAGGTGGAGGGATTGAATCACCGGCCCGGTTTCGGTCTCGGAAAAAGAGAAGCGCACGCTTTGTCCGGGAGAAAAGGCGGCGGCCAGACCCGGCTGGGCGAGCGGAAAGGGCATGGTCATGGCGGGCCATTGAAGTTCCGGGATGGCCTTGTGCGCCAGCACAATTTCGTTTTCTGTGACCGAGTTCACGACGCCGGTTCCCGCCCAAGTATTTGCGGCGACGGCTTTTTCCGGTGCGTCCCGCGCAGAATCCATGCGCGCCAGCGTGCCGCGCAGGCTGGCTTCGGAATCAATCATGAATTGCCCGGAGACGACGATTTTTTCGCCTTCCTGCAAGCCCGCGAGAATTTCCGTGCGGTTGTCCGCTTCTTGTCCCGGCGTCACTTCCACGGGGACAAAGCGCCCCTTGTCGGTGGCGACGATCACCAGATGGCGTTTGCCGGTCACGATCACGGCGTCGGTGGGCACAAGGAGCTGCGCGGCAGACTCATTCCGGTCAGGCAGGCGGATGCGCGCGAACATGCCGGGGCGCAGGCGGCCTTCCGGGTTGGGCGTCTGGATGCGGACGCGCACGGTGCGCGTTTCGCGCTGAAGTTCGGGAATCAGGGCGTTGATGCGGCCCAAAATGGGCGCGTTGGGAAAAGCCAGCAGCCGCGCTTCCACCGGACTGCCGACGCGCAAACCTGCCGCCTCGACTTCCGGGATTTGCGCGTCGA
>JAITNI010000093.1 GCA_031290535.1 Zoogloeaceae bacterium | reverse complement strand
TGGGCGTAACCGGGATGTGTGGGCAGGAGGGTCAGGCTGTGGGCGATGGCTTCCAGAATGGCGCGTTCCTCGCCCGCTGACACATGAAGAAGTGGAATGCGAGCCGCCAGGGCGGGGCGTTGCAAGACCAGACGCAGGAGTTTTTTTTCCAGCGACGGCATCTGGCGCGGCGCTTTGGGCGGCATGGGCGGCGCGTAGCCGCGTATGCCGCACAGGCGTTCCACCTCGGCTTGCGAAAACCCGCTCGCTTCGGCAAGGCGCTTGACCAGTTGCAGGCGCAACAGGGGCGTGGGAATGCGATGCAGCAGGGGTTTTGCTTCAGAGACCAGTCGCGCCTTGCCCACGGAGGTGGTCAGGTCGCCGCGCTGTCCCAGTTCCCGCAATAAAAAATCGGAGAGCGGCGTGGCCTGGGCAATCAGTTGGCGAAACGCCGCCTTGCCCTGCTGGCGCACAAAACTGTCCGGGTCTTCCGGGTCGGGCAAAAAGACAAAACCGATGGATTTGTTGTCGGCCAGACATTCCAGAGAATTTTCCAGCGCCCGCCAGGCGGCCTTGCGTCCGGCGTTGTCGCCATCAAAGCAATACACGATGCGGTCAACCTGACGCAGCAGTTTTTGCACATGCGTGGGCGTGGTGGCCGTGCCCAGCGTGGCGACGGCGTTGCCCACCCCGTGCTGGGCCAGCGCCACCACGTCCATATAGCCTTCCACCACGATGGCGCAGTTTTCTTCCCGCAACGCCTGCCGCGCCTGCGGCAGACCGAACACCTCGCGCCCTTTTTCAAACACAGGCGTTTCCGGCGAGTTCAGATATTTGGGTTCGCCCGCGCCCAAAATGCGCCCGCCAAAGGCAATCACCTCGCCCTTGGGGTTGATGATGGGGAACATGACACGCTCCCGAAAACGGTCATAGCGGCGGCCCTGTTCGTTTTCAATGACCAGTCCGGCGCTGGCGAGTTCCGGCGCTTCGTAGTCGGGAAAGGCGGCGGCGAGATTTTGCCAGCCTTCCGGGGCATAGCCGATGCCAAAGCGCGCCGCGATTTCGCCGCTCAAGCCCCGGCCTTTCAGGTAGTCAATGGCCTGCGGACTCTTTTTGAGCTGTTCCTTGTAATACTGGACGGCGCGCGCCATGACTTCCGTAATCCGGCGCAGCGTGCCCTGCGCCTCCGGGCGGGGGCTGTCCCACGCCTGTTCCGGGACTTGCATCCCGGCCTTGCCCGCCAGTTCCTTGACCGCCTCCACGAAGTTCAGTCCCTGATATTCCATCAAAAACCCGATGGCCGTGCCATGCGCGCCGCAACCAAAGCAATGGTAGAACTGCTTGGAAGGACTCACGGTAAAGGAAGGTGTTTTTTCGTTATGGAACGGGCAGCAGGCGGCATAATTGGCGCCGGATTTTTTAAGCCGCACATAGCCATCGACCAGTTCCACCAGGTCGGTGCGAGCCAGGAGATCCTGAATGAAAGACTCTGGAATCATGGGGAGGAATCGGGCAACGTCGGGAGGCGAAGAGGATTCAGGCGAGCTTCGCCTTGACCCGTTGCGACACCAGCGTCATGTCGGCCTTGCCCGCCAGTTTGGGTTTCAGGACGCCCATCAGCTTGCCCATGTCTTTGGCGCTGACCGCGCCCGTGCTGACGATGGCCGCGTCAATGGCGGCGTCGATTTCCGCCGCGCCCATTTTTTCCGGCAGATAGGCGGTGAGGGTGACGATTTCCACGCGCTCCACCTCGGCCAGATCGGCGCGTCCGGCGGCTTCGAATTGGGACAGGCTGTCCTTTCTCTGTTTGACCATTTTTTCGATAACGGCGAGGATGCCGGGTTCATCCATTTCGATGCGCTCATCCACCTCTTTTTGCTTGATGGCGGCCAGCAGCAGGCGAATGGCGGACAGGCGCACGGTTTCCCTGGCTTTCAGGGCGGTTTTCATGTCTTCGGTGATGCGGGTTCTCAAACTCATGGAATGCTCCGATAAAATGCAAGAAGCCGCCAATCACAGGATGGGCGGCTTCTTTTGTTTCGCGTGAACGGTACGTCAGGCAAAAATCAGTACAGTTTTGGCGGCAGGGTCATGCTGCGGATGCGCTTGTGATGGCGTTTGACAGCGGCAGCAGCCTTGCGTTTGCGCTCGGCGGTGGGTTTTTCGTAAAACTCGCGGGCGCGCAGCTCGGTCAGCAACCCGGTTTTTTCAACAGCACGCTTGAAACGGCGAATCGCCACCTCGAACGGCTCATTTTCCTTGACGCGAATGCTTGGCATTAAAATCACCTCCTCCCGGTCGGGCAGCGTCGCTTGCCCGGTCAATTTTGGTTCGCTACAGCCAGAAGGCTGGACGAAAGCGGAGCATTCTACTGGCTCCAGACTGGAAAGGCAAGCACAAACGCGTTGCGGGAGTTTTCGCGGCATGACAGATCAATTCATCTCTTCATTACGCCGAAAAATCCAGACGTCATGCGCTTTCAGTGGCTTGAATCTCCCGATGGATGGAGTCAGGATAATCTCCTGCGCCAGAATTTCCGGGCAGGAGGCCATGATTTCCGTGATGGCGTAGTCAATGATTTCGTAATCCTCTGGCATCGGCGCGCGCGTCAGGTAGCCATAAATCGCGATGCGCGGGCCGCTATATTCATACGCAATCGCCCGCACGCCCTCGTCGATATAGCCAAGAAAGGCATGGAAGGCGATGAAGGCGAATTCGCTTTGCGTTTTCATTTTTTCATCTTCGCAAGGGTTTTGCATTTTTGCACCAGACCTCGGAATTTTCCTCGCATGAATACTACGCCAGTTTCCTGCTGGCAGCGGAAGCTTTCTGCGGTTTCGCCAACCGATTTGCATTTTTGCTCGGCTCCGGTCATTGCCTCGCCGTGAAGTTCCGCTGTTTTCCAGTCACCCACTC
>JAITNI010000287.1 GCA_031290535.1 Zoogloeaceae bacterium | reverse complement strand
CTGAACGGCACCCCCCTGCGCCTGCAATTCAATACCAGCCATAATCCTTATGCGGAGAAGGGGTAGAGGGCATTTTGATCGTTATTCCTGGTGCAGAGGGTTCGCCCGTTCGCCCTGAGCCTGTCGAAGGGCGTTCTTTGTAAAATCAAGAGCTTCGACAGGATCGGCCAGAACGGTCGGGCGCTATTCAGGGCTTCCCTTGGTGAATCGCAAATGTCCAAATGTTGTTGCCAGAATATTTTGCACTGCATTTTGAGGAACCGGGGCATCTGGCGTTTTCCGTAGTTGATACGCCCTCCCACGCAAGCAGTGCCTGTCCTGGCGTTCAGGCTGAAGTTCCCTTCTTCGCCCTGAAGCCGATTCTGAAGCTGGAAGCGCAGCGCGCTCTGTTTTCAAAATCCAGATCATGCGGAGCAAAGGGCGTCGGCAAGGCTTTTGTGGGGCGGCTGAATAAGAAAATCAGACTTAAGCATTTGATCGACAAGCCTTTTTTCTGTTATCATCCGAAACTTTCCGGCTCGTCCGGGGAAAACTGGTGTCGGCGGGAGCCTCTCCCCCGGCGTTGATTCACCTAACCGCTGCTCACGCAGCAAGAACGGCTTTATCCCTCATGGAATCTTTTGCTCAACTTTTTGAAGAAAGCCTGGCGCGTCAGGAAATGCGTCAAGGCGAAGTCATCACCGCCGAAGTGGTGCGCGTCGACCAGAATTTTGTCGTGGTCAACGCCGGCCTGAAATCCGAATCCTACATCCCCGCCGAAGAATTTTTGAGCGATCAGGGCGTCGTGGAAGCCCAGCCCGGCGACTTCGTGCAGGTGGCGATCGAACAACTCGAAGACGGCTATGGCGAAACCCGTCTTTCCCGCGACCGCGCCAAGCGCATCGCGTCCTGGAACTTCCTGGAACAGGCGCTGAACGATGGTTCGCTGGTCAATGGCACCATCACCGGTAAGGTCAAGGGCGGGCTGACCGTCATGGCCAGCGGTGTGCGCGCCTTTTTGCCCGGTTCGCTGGTGGATATGCGTCCCATCAAGGACACCACCCCCTACGAGGGCAAAACCCTCGAATTCAAGGTCATCAAGCTCGACCGCAAACGGAACAACGTCGTTGTTTCCCGTCGCGCTGTGCTGGAAGCCAGCGTCGGCGAAGAACGCGACAAACTGCTGGAAAACCTGAAAGAAGGCACGACCGTCAAGGGCATCGTCAAGAACATCACCGATTACGGCGCGTTTGTCGATCTGGGCGGCATTGACGGCCTGCTCCACATCACCGATCTGGCCTGGCGGCGTGTGCGTCACCCTTCGGAAGTGCTGAATGTCGGCGACGAGCTGGAAGCCCGCGTGCTGAAGTTCGACGCCGAGAAGAACCGCGTTTCCCTGGGCCTGAAGCAACTGGGCGAAGACCCGTGGGTGGGCATCGCCCGCCGCTATCCCGCTGGCACCCGCCTGTTCGGCAAGGTCACGAACCTCACCGACTACGGCGCGTTTGTGGAAATCGAACAGGGCATTGAAGGGCTGGTGCACGTCTCCGAAATGGACTGGACGAACAAGAACGTTCATCCGTCGCGGATGGTGCAACTGGGCGACGAAGCGGAAATCATGATTCTCGAAATCGACGAGGAACGCCGCCGCATCTCTCTGGGCATGAAGCAGTGTCAGGCGAATCCCTGGGAAGAGTTCAGCCAGAATTACAAGAAGGGCGACAAGGTTTCCGGCGCCATCAAGTCGATTACCGATTTTGGCATTTTCATCGGTCTGCCGGGCAATATCGACGGTCTGGTGCACCTCTCCGACCTTTCCTGGAATCTGCCCGGCGAAGAAGCCATCCGCAACTTCAAGAAGGGCGACGAAGTCGAAGCCGTGGTGCTCGCCATCGACGTGGAAAAGGAACGCATTTCCCTGGGCGTCAAGCAACTGGAAGGCGATCCCTACACCAACTACATCGCCACGCATGAAAAGAATGCCGTCGTCCGGGGCACGGTCAAGACCGTGGATGCCCGTGGCGCGGTGATTGTGCTGGATGGCGAGGTGGAAGGTTATCTGCGCGTTTCCGACTATTCCCGCGAGCGTACCGAAGACCTGTCGCAAGTGCTGAAGGTGGGCGACGAGGTGGAAGCCATGATTACCAACGTGGATCGCAAGACCCGTTCGATCAATCTCTCCATCAAGGCCAAGGATCAGGCGGAACAGGCGGAAGTCCTGCAAAAGTTCAGCACTGACTCCGCCAGCTCCGGCACTACCAATCTGGGCGCTTTGCTGAAAGCCAAGCTGAACCAGCAGGAGTAAGCGTGTCCGCATGACCAAGTCCGAACTGATCGATCGTCTGGTGGCCCGTTTTCCCATTCTGGTGGGGAAGGACGTGGAGTATTCGATCAAGGTGATTCTCGATACGATGGCCGGCGCGCTGGCGGCGGGTGATCGGATCGAGATTCGGGGCTTCGGCAGCTTCTCCCTCAACTACCGCCCACCCCGCACGGGCCGCAACCCCAAATCGGGCGAACAGGTTCGTGTTCCCGAAAAATGGGTGCCCCACTTCAAGGCTGGCTAGGAATTGCGGGAACGGGTGGATGTTCGGGCGCGCTAGACGGTTCTGATGCAGGTTTTTATCCTCCGAGCCTGTCTTTCCCACAAAAATGCTCCAGCAGGTCTGGAGCATTTTTTATGTAGAGCGGCTCCCAAAAATAATCATACGTTTCTCCAGCGGGGAAACGCCTGCCTGCTGCCCTGATAGGGAAATGCGGCGCGGAAGATGACGATTCTGACGGAAAAACGATGAAGAGATGGAAAAA
>JAITNI010000277.1 GCA_031290535.1 Zoogloeaceae bacterium | reverse complement strand
ATCTCTTTCATCGCTTACTCCCCAAAATGTAGGAGTAGACTCGATTTCAACAGAGTTTACAACTCCTTGTCATAACTCTTTGAATGTTAACGAGTGTTGATGCTCCAGCCCTGGGTCCAAAGACGCACGCGGATGCACAAGAATGGGGGGCGCGTTATAATGCGCCTCTACAGATCAGCCACCCTCCCCGGATATATGCTCTCGGCAACCACAAAAGGACTCCTGATGCCGCTGTCGCTTTGCCGCTTTCGCCCCCGACGCCCTGTTTTTCCGTGTGCTTTTCTGATCGCCCTGCCTGCCCTGTTGTGCGCGCCCTCGCTGTTTGCGTCTGACGAAATTTCCGGCGCGCTGACCCTGACCCCCTCCCTGTCTTTTCCTGCCCCGGAGGCCATCCCGCCGGAGCTTTCTCCCCCGTTCTCCCTGACGGCGGAAGAAATCATCCCGCCGCCCGAACTGCCCCACACGCTTGACCTCACCCTGCCGATGCAGGATTTGTGGGAGCGCATCCGCAATGGCTTTGCCATGCCCGATCTTCAGGATGATCTGGTGCTTTCCCACCAGCAGTATTACCTGTCGCATCCTGAATATCTGCGCCGCATGGTGGAGCGCAGCCATCTGTATCTGTACCACATTGTCGAGGAACTGGAAAAACGCCACATGCCCACGGAACTGGCGTTGCTGCCGATGGTGGAGAGCGCCTATAACCCGATGGCGCTGTCTGCCGCGCAGGCGTCCGGTCTCTGGCAATTTATTCCTTCCACGGGGCGGCAGTACAAGTTGCAGCAAAACTGGTGGCTTGACCAGCGCCGCGACGTGCTCGCTTCTACCCACGCGGCGCTGGATTATCTGCAATACATTTACGAAATGCATGGCGACTGGCATCTGGCGCTGGCTTCCTACAACTGGGGCGAGGGCGCGGTGGGACGAGCCATCGCCAAAAACGAGACCAAAGGGCTGCCCACGGATTACGCCAATCTCGCCGTGCCCAACGAAACCCGGCATTACGTGCCCAAGCTGCAAGCCCTCAAGAATATTTTCAGCAATCCCCAACTGGTCGCCAGCCTGAACCTGCCGACCGTGCCCAATCAGCCCTATTTCAGGACGCTGGTGACAGAAACGCCGCTGGACATCAAGCTGGCGGCACGCTTTGCGGGCTTGAGCGAAAAGGAATTCGTCGCCCTGAACCCAGCGCACAATCGCCCGGTCATTCAGGCGGATTCCATGCTGGTGATTCCCGTTGACCGGGTCGAGCAGTTTCAGGAAGGGCTGGCCGCGCATGACGCGCCGCTCTCCAACTGGCAAACCTACACTCTGAAAGGCGGCGAAAAACTCGAAGACCTCGCGCCCCGCTTCGGCATCAAACTCACGGACTTGAAGCAGGCCAACGGCTTGCAGGGCCGCATCAAGCTAAACCCCGGTCAGTTGCTGCTGGTGCCCACAGCGGGAGAAGCCGACATCGGCGATCTGGCCGCGCTGCCGTCATACCCACTGGCCGCAGCCACGCCCCCTCGCCTCTACAGCGTGAAAAAAGGTGACACCCTGTTTGCCATCGCCAGAAAATACGACATGCACGTCAGCGATCTGAAAGAAATGAACCGCCTGACCCAAAACAACCTCCGTCCCGGAATGCGCCTGAAAGTCAGCGGCGAGCCGCCTGTGGTTCCTGCCAGCGCTGCCCCCGCCCGCCAGACAGCGGAACGCGCCAGCCCGCGCCCGCAGGCGCGCGTCGTCCCCAATCAAAAACCCGCCGCCAAAATCGCCCGCCACACCGTGCAAAAGGGCGACACCCTGTTTGCCATCGCCAAACGCTACCGCCTCAACCTCGCCGACCTCAAGCGCTGGAACCGGCTGGTCAGCAACACGCTGAAAGTGGGCGCGACGTTGAATCTTCAGCCGAACGGGTGAGGGAGATTGCGCGGGAGAATTGCCCAATTGCCGCCCTTCCCGTATCCTCTTGGCTTTCCAACCCAAAATTGCTGTTATGAGCATTCTCATCAAGACCCCTGAAGAAATCGAACACATGCGCGTGGCCTGCCGTCTGGCCTCGGAAGTGCTGGATTACATTGCCCCGCACGTTCAGGTGGGCATCACCACGGCGGAACTGGATCGGCTTTGCCATGATTACATGGTGAATGTGCAGGGTACCGTGCCCGCGCCGCTTCATTACGCGCCGCCGGGGTACACGCCGTACCCGAAGTCCATCTGCACCTCCCTCAATCACCAGATTTGCCACGGCATCCCGGATGAGCGGCCTTTGAAAAAGGGCGACATCGTCAATCTGGACATCACCGTCATCACGAAGGCCGGCTTTCATGGCGACACCAGCCGCATGTTTCTGGTGGGCGAGACGTCCATTCAGGCGCGCCGCCTGTGCGAGATTACCTTTGAATGCCTGTGGCTCGGCATTCAGACGGTGCGGGCGGGCAGTTTTTTGGGCGACATTGGCGCGGTAATCCAGAAATACGCGGAAAAAAACGGCTATTCCGTGGTGCGGGAATTCTGCGGCCACGGCATCGGGCGCAAATTCCACGAAGACCCGCAGGTCTTGCATTACGGCAAGGCCGGAACGGGGCCGCAGTTGAAGCCGGGCATGATTTTTACCATCGAACCCATGATTAACGCGGGCAAGGCGGCCATCAGCGCCCTGCCGGACGGCTGGACGATCATCACCCGTGATCGCAGCCTTTCCGCGCAGTGGGAACACACCATTCTGGTAACGGAAACGGGATTTGAGGTGCTCAGTCTTTCCGCCGCCTGCCCTCCCGCGCCAGCGCGGTAAGGGACATCATGGAGCCGCTCGCGCTTGCCAGAAGTCTGCGAGGAAAACTGAAGGCCGGACGCACCCGTCTGGCCGATGCCTATCAGGCTCGCCCCAACGCCGCGCAGTACCTGAAGGGGCATGTCCGGCTGGTGGATGGCGTGCTCATGGAACTCTGGCAAAGTCTGGCTCTGCCGCCCGAACTGGCGCTGGTCGCCGTGGGCGGTTATGGGCGCGGCGAGCTGTATCCCGGCTCGGACGTGGATGTGCTCCTCCTGCTCCCGGAAGCGCCGGACGACATGCTCACCGCGCAACTGGAACAACTGGTCGGCATTTTCTGGGACATTGGCCTCGAAGTGGGGCACAGCGTGCGGACGATTCCCGAATGCGTCCGGGTAGCGGCAGACGACATCACCATCCAGACCGCCCTGCTGGAAAAGCGCCTCCTGACCGGCAACGCCGCCCTGTTCCGGGAACTGGCCCGGCAACTCTCGGAAAACCTGCATCCGCAAACTTTCATCAAGGCCAAGCAACTGGAGCAGGAAGAACGCTATCACCGCTATCAGGAAAGTCCCTACAGCCTCGAACCCCATTGCAAGGAAAGCCCCGGCGGTTTGCGCGACTTGCAGAATATTCTCTGGATTGCCCAGGCCAAGGGAGAAGGCCACAATTGGCAGACCCTGAAACAGGACGGCCTGATCTCCCCTGGCGGCTGCACGGCGCTGCAAAAATGCGAGCGCTATTTGCAGCATCTGCGGATTCGCCTGCACCTGATCGCCAGACGGCGCGAAGACCGGCTTTTGTTCGACTATCAGGAAATGCTGGCCGAAGCGCTGGGCATCGTGGCCAGCGGCGACAAACGCGCTTCCGAAGTGCTGATGCAGGCGTATTACCGCAACGCCAAGCTGGTGACGCAGTTGAATACCCTGCTGCTCCAGAGGTTCACCGACACGCAAACGTCTTTGCCCCTGCCCTTGCAGCCCTTGAATGCGCGGTTTCAGATTGTGGGCGATTTTCTCGACCTCACCTCGGAAGACGTATTCAAAAAAACGCCCGGCGCGCTGCTGGAGAGTTTTTCGCTGATGCAGCAGCACCCAAAATTGCGCGGCATGACGGCGCGTACCCTGCGCGCCCTCTGGCGCAACCGCGACCGGATCAATCCCGCCTTTCGCAAAGACCCGGAAAACCGCCGCCTGTTTTTGAGCCTGCTGCAAAGTCCGCAGGGCGTTATCCACGAATTCCGGCGCATGAACCAGTTTGGCATTCTGGAGCTTTATTTGCCCGCCTTCGGCAAGATTGTCGGCCAGATGCAGCACGACCTGTTCCACGTCTATACCGTCGATCAGCACACCCTGATGGTCATGCGGAATTTGCGCCGCTTCGCGCTGGAAGAATTCGCCCACGAATATCCCTATTGCACGCGCCTGCACAACGCCTTTGCGCGTCCCTGGGTGCTGTACGTCGCCGCGCTGTTTCATGACATCGCCAAGGGGCGCGGCGGCGACCATTCCCTGCTCGGCATGGAAGACGCGCGGGAATTTTGCCTGACGCACGCCGTCGACGCACAAGACATGGAACTCATCGTCTGGCTGGTCGGCGAGCATCTGACCATGTCCAGAGTGGCCCAGAAGGAAGACCTCACCGACCCTTCGGTGATTGCCGCCTTCGCCGCCCGGATGTGGGACAAACGCCACCTGACCGCCCTGTACCTGCTCACGGTGGCGGACATTCGCGGCACCAGCCCCAAGGTCTGGAACAACTGGAAGGCCAGTCTTCTGGAAGACCTGTACCGGCGTGATTTAGCCTGTCTGGAGACGGGCGACGTGCCGGAGCCGCAGGGCGTGATTCAGGAACGGCAGGCGGAAGCCCTGCGCCTGTTGCGCTACTTCGCCCTCTCGGAAACGGTGCATGAGCGTCTCTGGCGGCAACTGGACACGGTCTATTTTTTGCGCCACACCGCCGAGGAAATCGCCTGGCACACCCGCGCCCTGCACTATCGCATCCAGATCGACAAGCCGGTGGTCACGGCACGGCTGCATCAGGTCGACGGCCTGCAAGTCATGGTCTACACCCGTGACCAGCCCGACCTCTTTTTACGTCTGGCGGGCTTTTTTGCCCGCATGGGCTACAGCATCGCCGACGCCAAAATCCACACCACCCGGCACGGCTACGCGCTGGACAGTTTTATCCTCCTGAATGTGGCCCACGCTGACGACGACCGCGAAATGCTCACCATTTTGGAAGTGGAACTCGCCCGAATGCTTGAAGAGGGGATCCCGGTCGAAGCCCCTGCCGCCGGTCGTCTTTCGCGGCTGGAACGGCATTTTCCCATCACGCCGGAAGTGCACATTCGCGCCGACGAGCGGGAAGCCTCGCAACAGGTGCTCTCGCTCGTCGCCACCGACCGCCCCGGCCTTCTCTTCTACATCGCCCGCGTCCTCGCCCAACACCACATCAACCTCAAAACCGCCCGCATCGGCACCCTCGGCAAGCGGGTCGAAGACACCTTTTTGATTTCCGGCCCCGGTCTCGACAAAACCGCCACCCGTTTGAAACTGGAAAGTGAATTGCTGCAAGTGTTGCAGGTTGAAAATATTCCATGCCACACGCCGAAATCCGGCCTCCCTACTCCATTCGCGGCTAATTCCCAAAATTCAATGTAACGGACAGTTCCCCCGTCCAACGATGGGATCATAAATCCAATT
>JAITNI010000283.1 GCA_031290535.1 Zoogloeaceae bacterium | reverse complement strand
ACATTCAATTTGCCGTAATGCCCCCAGGCGGCGTTTTGGGCGACGTGGGAGAGATGGACATCGGTATATTCGGCGTCGCCGTCGTTGATGCGGTTGCGGCAGTTGGCGTCGGACTGATAGGGCAGGCGCATGGAAATGCCATTGACTTTGGCGAGCGCGCCGTCGAGTTCGGGCGCGGTCGATGCGCCCGTCCACACCCCGACGCGGAAGGTTTCGCCGCGCGCCGTCGCCGCCTCAATGCGCCTTGCTAACGCCTGCGGCACGGCCTTGGGGTGGCCGGAGCCGGTGAAGCCGCTGACGCCGATGTTGTCGCCGGGGTGGATGAAGGTAGCCGCCTCGTCGGCGGAGACGATTTTGCTGCGAAACTGCGAATTCAAAATGCGTGCGTTGGACATGAAAGTTTCCTCTGATCGTGGGGTTAAACACAAGGACAGATGGCATACCGCCCCCGTCAAATGCTGCGCCCGTCTGCGATTTTGTCATGACGTTCCATCAAGCCGGATACTGGCAAGGTTTTGAAAAGACAAAACCGGCTTGCGGGCTTTTTCGCAGTTTTTGACTGCGTCGCGCATTTTAACCCAGAGGCCGGGAGAAAAGCGCAAACAATCGGGACGAAAGCGCTTCCCTGTACGCCCTTGGGAAACTTTGTACAAGTTTCACCCGTTCGGGCTGAGCTTGTCGAAGCCCTTGTTTTTACGAGGAATGCCCTTCGACAGAGCTTCAGGGCGAACGGGATTAATGAGCTGTTCCAGCGCCGTTGCGGCGGCGGCGAAGCCGATGGGGGCGGTGACGCAGACGGAGGAGCCGAAACCGGCGCAGTTCAGGCCACCGGAGCCGGACTGAGGGGCATGGGACGAGTCGGGCGTACAAACCTGTTCCGGGTAACGCAGGGGTTCCGTGGAATAGATGGCGGGGACGCCGAATTTTTCAGGCTTGCCTTTTTTGCCGGACGCGCCGCTCGCAAAACCATACTCCCGGCGCAGGAGGGTTCTGACTTTTGCCAGCAGCGGGTCTTGAAGGGTGTACGCCAGATCGTCGCGGCGAATGCGCGTGGGGTCGGTCTGGCCGCCCGCCGCGCCCGCCGTGACCACGGGAATGCCATTTGTGCGGCAATGGGCGATGATGGCCGCTTTGACCCGCGCCTCGTCAATGGCATCCACGACGGCATCCAGATCGCCGGAAAGCAGCGCGGCGACGTTTTCGCGGCTGACAAAATCTTCAATGGCATGAATGCGGCAGGCTGGATTAATGGCGGCAATGCGTCCGGCCATGACCTCCACCTTGGCCTTGCCGTATTCCTCGCCCAGCGCCTGAATCTGCCGGTTGGTGTTGGATTCGGCCACCATGTCGAGGTCAATCAGGGTGAGGCAACCCACGCCGCTGCGGGCCAGGGCTTCCACCGCCCAGGAACCGACGCCGCCCACGCCCACCACGCACACATGCGCCGCCTGCATCTTTTGGGCGGCGGCGTCGCCATACAGACGTTTGATGCCGCCGAAACGACGGTCAAGATCGGGGACAGGCTCAAAGACAGAGCCGGGGGCGACGGTCTGCGTCGCGTCGGGAGAAGGCATGTTTTTATGCGGGCGTTTCGACGGTGCGACGGATGACGGTGTTGAAGGGTTCAATCCATTCCGGGGCAAACTGGTTGTCGCAGGCGTTGATTTCGGCGATGGCGCGCAGCACCGAGATATTTTTACCCTTCTGGCTGTGCTTCAACATGATGGCCTCAAAAGCGTCGACAATGGCGATGATTTTTGCGCCGACGCAAATTTCGCCATTTTTGAGATTGGCGGGATACCCGTTACCATTCGGCATTTCATGATGCTGGTCGATCATTTTTGCCGCCTCCCCCCATCCTGACATTCGCTTCAACAGACCGGCGCTGTAGCTCGGATGCACGCGCAGGGACAGCCGGTCTTCCGCCGTCAAATGCCCCACCTTGCGCCAGATGCGTTCCGGCAGCAGCAGCATACCCATGTCATGCAAATAAATGGCCGCTTCCAGTTGCACGGGGTCGGCGGGCGTATTGGCGACCCGGTTGGTTTCCAGCGCCAGACGCAAAATGCGCGTGGTACGCCCCTTGAAAAGCGGGGAATGGTTTTCCAGTTGCAGGGCCAGCGAACGGAAAAATTGCAGGTCGGCAGCGACGCTCTGATCGACGTTGCTGCTGCCCTCATTGCGGACGGGAACACTTAAAATAATCGGCGGATAGCCCGTCACCGCCTCGATCAACTGGGCGCACAGAGGGTCGATGTCGTTGGCGGCGGCCACGGAGGCTTTTTCCAGCCCCTGCGCCAGCGCCACGAGGTTCAGGCTTTCCAGGCTCTTGTGTTGCAGCAGCCCTTCCACGGCCAGTTCCAGACGGTCAATGGCCAGCAGGATGGCCTCGGACATCAGCTCGGAAAGTTGCAGGTCGCCGCTTCTGAAACGGGTCAGCAGGGATTCAATGGGGTGCGTGATGACGACGCCCAGATTGACCTGGCTCAAGGCCGCGTCGCCCTTGATGGTATGCACCGTGCGAAAAATATCCGCCACCAGTCCCCGGTCGCCGGGCGTTTTTCTCAGGTTGTTGATATTGCGCGCCAGCTCCATCGCCCGGTCTTCCAGGGCATCGGCGAATTCTTCCAGCGCCTCCCGGTCTTGCACGACCGGCGCAATGATGGCGTTAATGTCCATGCTGTCCTCTTGATGATCCTGCCTGCCTTGACCCCAACGCACACAGGACGGTTTTTTCAGCGTTTTTCAAAAACAGATATT
>JAITNI010000249.1 GCA_031290535.1 Zoogloeaceae bacterium | reverse complement strand
TCCTGAATGCCCCGGCTGTAGTGGATGCTGACTGTTTTCGTGTTTTCCAGCGCGCGCTCATGCAAAACCTGGTTCAGCGCCTGCACGGTCAGGGTCACTCGACCTTCCGCGTCAATGTCGTAAATCTGGCTGCCTTCCTTGATGAGGGCATCAATCTGCGCCGAGGCCGGAGCCGTTGTTTCTCCGCCGCTGTCCATTTGCGCCTCTGCCGCGCTACAGGCCAGCAGGAAAACGAGCGCCAGCGCATGAATAAAGGCAAACGCCGCTGGACGGCGCTGCTGTGGAATCCAAGGGCAAAATGACATGGCAATGTTCGGCAGAAAATGAAAATTTCATTTTCCCTGTTTTTTTGATGGAGTCAAGCTATTTTGTCAGGGTGATCGCACGAACGTCCAAATCCTGTGCGTAGCGCAGTAAATCATCCTTCCCTGACCAGGCCGAAGGCGAGAGGACAGCCGCAGGCTGGAAAAAACCTTACCTCCCTGACCTGCCGGAATCCGGCAATGACCAAATCCCGCCCAAAGGGTAGAATAAGCGGCTTTTTCATTTTGGAGTTCCCGTGTTAATCGCCGCCAATATCACCATGCAGTTCGGGGCCAAGCCCCTGTTCGAGAATGTCAATGTCAAGTTTGGCGAGGGATTTCGCTATGGCCTGATTGGCGCGAACGGGGCGGGGAAATCCACCTTCATGAAAATCCTCTGTGGCGCGCTGGAGCCTTCGGCGGGCAATGTCTCCAAGGACGCGCACGAGCGCATGGCCTATCTGAAGCAGGATCAGTTCGCCTTTGAAGAGACGCGGGTGCTGGATGTCGTCATGATGGGACACGAGGAAATGTGGGCCTGCATGAGCGAGCGCGACGCCATTTACGCCAACCCGGAGGCCAGCGAAGACGATTACATGCGCGCCGCCGATCTGGAAGGCAAGTTCGCCGAATATGACGGTTACACCGCCGAATCCCGCGCCGGGGAGTTGCTGCTGGGCGTCGGCATTCCCATTGAACAGCACAACGGGCCGATGCAGGAAGTCGCGCCGGGGTGGAAGTTGCGGGTGCTGCTCTGTCAGGCGCTGTTTGCCAACCCGGACATTCTGCTCCTGGACGAACCCACCAACAACCTCGACATCAACACCATCCGCTGGCTGGAAGACGTCTTGAACCAGCGCGAATCGACGATGGTCATCATCTCGCACGACCGCCATTTTCTGAATCAGGTGTGCACCCACATGGCCGATCTGGATTACGGCAAGCTCACGCTTTATCCCGGCACTTACGACGATTTCATGGAAGCCTCGACCCAGGCGCGGGATAGGCAGCAGGCGGCGAACGCCCGCGCCAAGGATAAAATCAGCGAATTGCAGAACTTCGTGCGCCGCTTTTCCGCCAACAAATCGAAGGCCAAACAGGCCACCAGCCGCCTGAAACTGATCGACAAGCTGAAACCCGAAGACGTCAAGCCCTCCTCCCGGCAATATCCGTGGATTCGCTTTGAATTCGACGAAAAGGAAAAACTGCACCGGCAGGCGGTGGAAATCGAAGATTTGCGGTTTCAGTACGAGGCGGGGGGCAAGCGCTTTTTCAACCAGGCCAGTCTGGGCATTCACGCGGGCGACAAAATCGCCGTGATTGGCGAAAACGGCGTCGGCAAGAGTACCTTTTTGAAACTCCTGATGGGCGAATTGACGCCGACGGGCGGCAGCGTCAAGTGGGCGGAAAAGGCCAAACCCGGCTACTGCGCGCAAGACCATTCCGCCGAATTCGTCGGCAACACCTCGCTCACCGACTGGATGGCCGACTACGCCCACGCCAACGCGGCGGAAAAAGAAACCCTGATTCGCGGCACACTGGGACGGCTCCTTTTTTCCGGCGACGAGCAGAAAAAATCGGTGGACGTCATTTCCGGCGGCGAACAGGGGCGGATGCTGTTCGGCAAACTGATGCTGCAAACGCCCAACGTGCTCATCATGGACGAGCCGACCAACCACCTCGACATGGAATCCATCGAATCGCTCAACACCGCGCTTGACCTTTACAAGGGGACGCTGGTGTTCGTCTCGCACGACCGCGAATTCGTCTCCAGCCTCGCCAACCGCATCATCGACCTCAAACCCGATGGCACTCTGGTCGATTATCCGGGCAGTTATGAGGAATATCTGGGCAGTCAGGGGATTGAGTAGGAAGCGCGGAGCCATTGACGACGCGCACTGCCATTGCTCTGAAGCGCGTCCTTTACAAGCGCCTCGCTAAATAAAAACCCTGTAACATCCGACCTTTCTAGGAAAAATCATGCGCTGGCTTATCCGTCTGACGCCCCGTCTGGGATTTTTGTGGCTTGGTCTGGGCGCCTGGGGTCTGGTGGTCGCCAGTCTGGTCATGACGGAGTGGTGGAACCTCAACCCCTGTCCCCTGTGCATTTTCCAGCGTGTGCTGTACATGCTCTTTGGCCTTGTGGCGATTGCAGGCGCGCTACCGCGCCTCTCTGCCCGGGGGAATAAGATTCTGGGCGTCAAGCTCGCGCTCATCGCGCTGGGCGGATTCTTGACGGCAGCCTACCAGAGCCTCATGCAGGCGCGGCCCGATCTGGTAATCGAATGCAGCTACACCAACCCCGGCCCGATTGAGCGGTTTGTGGATTGGCTCGCCACGATCACGCAATCCTCCCTCTTTATGCCCACGGGCTTGTGCAGCAGCCAGGAATGGGTGTTTTTGGGGCTTTCGATGGCCAACTGGTCGCTGGTCTGCTTTTTGGGCCTTGGCATTGCCGCGCTGTGGATTGCATTCCGTTCCATCAGAAGAAACGGCTGGGCGGCGTAAGGCGTTTTTCAGCGCCGCGCCGCCTTCCGCATGGCTCCCCCCTACTGCAAGTCCTCCAGCCGCAAGCGCGTCACCTTTCCCTTGACCGCCGCCAGACCTTCCACCTTTTCAATCGCCGCATTGGCCTGTTTTTCCAGACAGCGGTGGGTGAGGATGATGATGTCGGTCTCCGGTTCGCCTTCGTGGGGTTCGCGTTGCAGCATGGCGTCGATGGAAATCTGCTGGTCGGCGAGGATGCGGGTGATGTCGGCCAGCACGCCGGGTTTGTCATCCACCTTGAGGCGCAGGTAGCAGGCGGTTTCGGCCTCGGCAATGGGGAGGATGGGCAGATCGTGCAACTGGTCGGGCTGGAAGGCCAGATGCGGCACGCGGTTGTCGGGATCGACCGTGGCGGCGCGGGCGACATCAACCAGATCGGCGATGACGGCGGAAGCGGTCGGTTCCGCGCCCGCGCCCTTGCCGTAGTACAGCGTCGCGCCCAC
>JAITNI010000265.1 GCA_031290535.1 Zoogloeaceae bacterium | reverse complement strand
CGTAAGGTGACAAAATCCAGACTTTTCAGGGGCGAGCGGATGGCCGTGCTGTGCACCCGGAAGGTGCGAAAGACGTCAAAATGCTGTTCCCACGCCACATTGAGCGCCTGCTGGTAAATGTCTTCCTCGCGGGCGTAAGGGGCGCGGGATAAAAACCAGAGAATACGGGTCGCCAACCGGGATTCCAGATTGGCCCGGTAACAGATGTCCCAGTCGCCCCGGAAGGCAACACCGCCCGCGACGGGCCGGTTGTCTGCGGCGGAGTACGCCGCCAGTTCTTCCGCCAGCAGCGGTTCCAGTCCACGCGGGCAGGAAGCGAAAAATTTTTCCATGAGGGGCATCCGGCAAAAATCAAAAGGGTTTCAGAACGGCCAGAAAAACGGCAGCGAACATAATGAAGGTGGGCACTTCATTGAAGAAGCGATACCAGACATGGCTGCGGGTGTTTTGCCCGGCCTGAAACTGGCGCAGCAGATGGCCGCAATAAAAATTATAGGCGACGAGAAAAACGACCAGCAGGGTTTTTGCGTGCAGCCAGCCGCCGGAAATGAGTTGCGGGAAGGTGAAGTAGATTCCTGATCCCAGCGCCACCGCCAGAATGCCGATTGGCGTCATGAAGCGGTAGAGTTTTTTCGCCATGAGGAGCAGGCGGTCTTTTTCCGCCGTGTTGTCAGGGGGCAGCATCGCCAGATTGACAAAAATGCGCGGCAGATAAAAAAGACCCGCGAACCAGGAGATCACAAAGATAATGTGCAGGGATTTGAGAATAAAATATGACAAAGAAGTTTCCTTCGGAAATTAAAAAATCAATGCGCCAGACCGAAGGACGGTGTGGGGTAGCGCAGGCGCAGCCGCAATTCCCGGCACAGCCGGTCATTTTTGATGCGCCGCGATTCGAGCATGAAACTGTATTGCGCGGGCGTCAATTGTTGTTGCAGCGCCTGCCGGTCAAGGCGGGCGGGGCGCGGCAGTTCCAGGTGGTCGGCGACCAGATCGAACCATTCTCCCATCAACATCCGGCTCATGTCGACCACATTGAAGCTGCGCCCCGCGCCGCCGTAGAACAGGGCGCGGCAGCAGGCGCGGGCAAGGTCGTCGGCGTGGATGTGGTTGCTGTAGACATCCTCCGCCGCCGTCAGGGCGGGCAGCCCGGAGAGCAGGCGCGTTCTGGGCAGGCGGTCGGCGGCATAAATGCCGGGGGCGCGCAGCAAAATCACCTCCCGCTGGTTTTGCGCGCCCCAGCGCCGCAGGCATTGTTCCGCGTCCAGTCGCCGACGGGCGCGGCTGGAAATCGGGCGGCGCGGACGGGTTTCGTCAATCCAGTCGCCGCCGCAGTCGCCATACACGCCGGTGGTGCTTACGTAGACCAGCCGCCGTGGTAAACTTCGCCCCCGGCTCAGCACAGAGAGCAGATGTCGGGTGCGCGTGTCGCACTGACCCGCGCCGGGGGGCGGGGCCAGATGCAGCACCGCCTCCGCCAGACCGGCCAGACGGGCAAGGCTGGCGCGATCATCCAGATCGCCCGCCACCGGGCAGACGCCCAGCGCCCGCCAGCGCTCGGCGGCTTCCAGACGGCGCGTCAGGGCGAACACCCGAAAGTGCCGCGTGAGCCAGCAAGCGGCGCGGCGGGCGACATCCCCGCTGCCGACGATTAACAATCTCTGCACGGCGGCATTCTAGCCGATTCGTGCCTGATTTCAGAGCATTCGCCACCAGAACCTTGAGAAGAGCGCCACATGACCTACCAGATTACCATTCAACCCGCTGGCCTGACGATTCAGGCCAAACCCGACGAAACCCTGCTGGACGCCATTTTGCGGCAGGGGCTGACCATGCCGCATGGCTGCAAGAGCGGCGCGTGCGGCGCGTGCCGGGGCGACGTCAAGGAGGGGGCGGTCGATTTGGGGCCGTACCAGTCTTTCGCCATTTCGGCGTCCGAGCTTGCCGCAGGCAAGGCGCTTTTTTGCTGCGCGAAGGCAAAAGGCGACCTGACCCTCGCCCACCCCGACATTGTGGCGGCGGATAATATTCCGGCCAAAATCATACCCGCCCGCGTGGAAAAACTGGAAAAACGCGCCCCGGACGTCATCGAACTGCATTTGCGCCTGCCGGACGGCGAAAAATTCCCCTTTCGCGCCGGACAGTTCATCGACTTTCTGCTCGCGGACGGCAAACGGCGCAGCTATTCCATCGCCAACGCCCCGGAACAGGAGGGCGTGCTGGAACTGCACATCCGCCAGGTACCCGGCGGCCTGTTTACCAGTCAGGTGTTTTCCACCCTGCACCTGAAGGACATTTTGCGTCTGGAAGGCCCGCACGGCGGCTTTTTTCTGCGCGAAAGCGACAAACCGGCAATTCTGCTTGGCAGCGGCACGGGCTTCGCGCCCCTCAAGGCCATCGTCGAACATACGCTTGCCGCAGGCATCACCCGTCCCCTGCATCTCTACTGGGGCTGTCGCAAGGAAATCGACCTCTACCTGCCCGAACTGCCCGCCCGCTGGGTGCGCGAACACCCGCATATCCGCTACACCCCGGTACTCTCCGAGCCGGACGCCGCCTGGCAGGGCAGAACGGGGCTCGTGCATCAGGCCGTGATGGCAGACACCGCCGATCTTTCCGGCCATCAGGTGTACGCCTGCGGCGCGCCGCCCATGAT
>JAITNI010000082.1 GCA_031290535.1 Zoogloeaceae bacterium | reverse complement strand
CTTGGCTGCATGATCACGCTACCCCCCAGTTGCACTGAGGTAGAACCATGATTTGCATTGCCAATATTGACTTCCTGGTTGCGGAATGAACCGCTCTGGGATTGCACTACACCGCCCAGACTGACATTCGAGTGGCCATCGCCGGAAGCGTTGCCAATATTGACGCTTTGGGTATTGAACTGCCCACTTTGCCCCTGCACGACACTGCCCATGCTGACATTCGAGACGGCATTGCCGGAAGCGTTGCCGACTTTGGCCTGCTGGTTATTGAATTGGCCGGATTGGGTCTGGGTCACGCTGCCCACGTTGACATTCGCCCGACCATTGCCGGAGGCGTTGCCGATCTGGACGTCCTGATTGTTGCGCTGTCCCGACTGGATTTGCGACACCGTGCCGACGCTGGTCTGTGAGGTGGCATTGCCGGAAGCATTGCCCACGCTGAGTTGCTGGGCATTGTTTTGCCCGGACTGGTTCTGGTTCACGCTGCCCACAAAAACATTGCGCGACGTGCCATTGCCGGACGCATTGCCGATTGTCGCTCTTTGCGTATTGGAGGTGTCGTATTGATCCTGAGTGATGCTGTTTGCCGTTGCCTCTGCCCTGCCCAGCCCGCTGGCATTGCCCAAATCCAGATCCTGACGGTTGTTTGAATCGCGCTGGGTCTGGTTGACGGCGCCCACAGTGACATTGCTGGACTGTGCGCTGGCATTGCCGGCGTACAGGGCGAGGTTCAGGCCGAAAGCCAGAGCGAAAGACAGGGGAAAGGATCGGGCAAGGGTAGGAAATTTCATTTTGACTCTCCGTGTAGATCAGAGCGGATCGACCGATCCTGCGCCTGAAATGGATCGTGTGATGACGGGTTTGCCGGTATGGCGAATGTTGCCTGAGCCACTGATGACCGCGCTCAGTGTCTTGCTGGCATTCACCACAATTTCGCCCGAACCGCTGATGTTGGCTTCGGCGCGGGTCACGGCATAGCGCCCGGCGAGAATGCCGCCCGAACCGCTGATTTCAGCCTGCAAGCTCTCGCCACTGCCGCTGGCTTCGATGTTGCCGGAACCGGAGACATGGAGGCGCAAATCCTGGGCGACGACGCCCTCCAGAGTGGCATCGCCGCTGCCGGCGATTTCGATGTCGAGGCGTTTGCCACTGAATGCGCCTACTTTGCTGCTGCCACTGCTCCGGCTCGTCAGTGCCTGTAATTTCGGGACGACGATGACATAGCCCAGCCCGTGCTGCGTACTGAAGCCGCGCTTGCTACGCAGGAACAGAGTATCGCCGTCGACAACGAAATCGAGCGCGTCCAGCACCTTTTGTTCGGCCTCGATGGTGAGCGAAGGCGGTGCACCGGGACGGACGCCCACATCGCCGGGGGTCTCGATCACCACCCGGGTAATGGCGGGGATTTCATGCTGCTGGCGTAGCGTGTCGGCGGCCTGGCTCATGGACAGAGTCAAGGACAGGGTCAGGGCCATGGTAAGCGTGCCAGCGAGAAAAGCGGGGATTTTCATGGGCGCATGTCCGAAGGGCGCAACGCGGAAATCAGCGGTCAGAGAGGATGCACAGGCCATCCTGCAAATTGAACACGGTAGTGACCTCGCCATCCTTGCGATTAATCGTGAGCGCGGACGGGGGCGGCATCGGCTGGTTGAAGCCGCCGCCTTCATAGAGCAGGCGGCCATGTTGCCAGCAGCGCAGGATGCGGCCCGATTCCTGACGGCGGTCGCGCACGGTGGCGCCGAAGCTGGAATCGCTCTCGGTGAGCAGTTGCGCGGGGCGCTCGACTTCCACCGCCAGATTGGCCCCGGCATGGGCGGCTTCGGCCAGCGGCAACAGCAGCAGTAGGGAAAAAACAACAGCAGACGATATTTTCATGGTTATCCCTAACGGAGCTGGATGGGAAACTCGGCGGCCACTCCGCGCAGACGCTGGAAGGCGGCGCTCACTTCGGCAAGCCCATTGACCGGCAGGGGCTCGAAGTCGCTGGCGGCGATGTTGGCGGGCAGATCGGTGAACACGTCGCGCTCGGTGGCGAAGCAGGCCACGGTTTCCTGACCGCCGTTGGTGCTGGCGTTGATGTTGAATTCGCTGCCTTTGGGTACACTCACCCCGCGTGTCGGCACGAAGGCATCCTTGCTGAAGCGGTTGGGGAAGAAGCGCATGACGGTCTGATGCTCATCCTGCATGAAGCAATAGACATAGGCATCGCGGCTGGGCGCGACCTTGAACACGATGTTTTCACCGGGGCGGAAGCGGTTGCTGCCGCTGGCGGCGCGCAGGTCAAGGCGCAGCGGAGCGGGCGCATTGCCGGCGGGTGCGGGCGGCGGCGTCTGGGCGGCCAGAGGCGTTGGCGCGCTTTGTTGCACACGGGCAATCGGTTGGGTTTGGGGCTGGGGCGGCGCGTTGTTTTGCCGGGCGGCGAGCAGGGCTTGCACCTTGGGGGCAATGTCGTAATGGTTGGCGTTGAGGTAGGCGGTAAACAGGGCCAGGTCGATCTTGGCATTCTTTTCCAGCCCGAGCGCCTCGCGGTAGGTTTCGACGCCAAAGCGCAGCGCGTCGTCGGGAATGCCGTTGACTTCGCTGTTATAGAGACCGCGCAGGCGCAACTGGTTTTGCCAATAGGCGACGAAACTGCCGGGATCGGCAAAAAGGCTGTGATACCAATCCTCGATTTCGATTTTGACTTCGGGCGCCTCGGCGGTGCTGCCAAGGCAAGACCAATAGGGGGTTTTGGTGAGTTTGCCGAACAGCTCGATGGCGGCGAGGTCGACCAGATTGCGCAGCGCCTGGGACATGCCGTCCGAGAGCGCCATGTTCATCTGGAAATTGATGCCGAATTTGTTGTAGCCCGCTTCGGCCTCGGTGCCGCTACTCGAGCGCACGATGGCGACGGTGTTGTTCGAGGTGACGCCGGGGATGATGGTCAAATCCGCGCTGACCATGGCCAAGTCCAGCCCAAGAATGGAGACCGAGGCGGAACTGGCTTTGCCGAGGCTGCCGAAGGGATTCCAGGCGATGCCCGCGCCCGCCGTGCTTTTGGCGATGTTTTCATCAAACTGCGAAATGGAGCCGCGAATGCCGAATTGCGGACGTAACCGATAGAGGCTTTTGTCCTCGGCTTGTGCCATGAAGGAGTTGAAATTGACCGAGTCGTTGCCAAAGGCCATCAGGCGAATGGCGCGGCTGCTGCGGGTCATGTCGGAGACGGCGGAAATCAGCATGTCCTTGGTGCCGGCGGAGACTTTCTTGGTTTGATCCGCGATGTCCTCGCTGATGACCACCAGATCGCGGATGCCATACATCATCAGGGCGCGATCCATGCAGCGCAGGGCGGGGGCGAAGTTGGTGATGTTTTTCACCACGGGGTCTTTCGGCCCGCTACGGATGGGTTCGGCGGCGCTCTCCGCGTCACGGAGCACGGCCTGTTCCGTGATGCAGCCGCTCATCATCAGGGCGGCGGCCAGCGTGGTGAGTAGAGAGAGACGCCTCATCGGGAGGGTTCCAGAATGAAAAAAATGGGGGTAGGGTGCCGGTTGGCGATCATTTACAGTTGGCGGCGTTGATGACCGGGCCGGTGATGATGGTGACGCTTTCCTTGCCGAACATGTCGCGGATGCCGCTGTTGCTGTTGGACTGGTTGTTGCTGTTGATGATGACGTTGCCGCAGGGGTTGCTATCGGTGACGGAGGTGACGGAGCTATCCACGGTGGCGCCGCCGTTGGCGGCCTGCTGGTTGGCCCGCTCCCGCAGCAACTTGGCCATCATTTCCGGGTCAAGATCGAACTCGGGACTGGGGATGGGAGCACCGCTCCACACGGCGGTGGCGGCACAGAACGCGATGAGACCGGCGAGGTGTCGGATGATGCGAGGGAACATGGTTGCCTCCTGAGCGGTGAAAAACCGGAGCAGGCGCAACCTGCTCCGGTTGGTGGTGCGCTGCTTATTTGGCGTTGCCAATGTTGGCGCGTTGGGTGTTACCCGTACCATCTTGGGTTTGATTGACGCTGCCACCAATATGGACATTGGATTTTCCGCCGTTAAGCGCAGTACCAATAGCTAGCGTTTGCGTATTGTCCGTGCCCTTTTGGTTTTGGTTCACATTTCCACCAGTAACATTGGATACAGAACCGCTGCCTCCAGCGGAGCCTACCGACAACGCTTGTATGTTGCCCGTGCCGTCTTGGCTTTGATTAACACTATTAACCGACACGTTACTCTTGGCACCTGCCTCCGCCTGACCAATCCAGGCAGTTTGCCCGTTACCTTTCCCGCCTTGGGTCTGATTGATGCTCTGAACGTGAACATTGGATTCGCCACCATCAGCAACACCGACCTTCAATCTTTGTACGCCACCGTCACCTTTCTGTGTTTGGCTCACGGACTTGGCCGTAACATTACTCTTGCCACCAGCAGATGCATTACCCAGATCCAGTGTTTGTTCAATGTTGCCATTACCACCTTGAGTCTGTTCCAAAGTCTGAACATTAACCTTGGACTGCCCCCCTGCGCTGGCATTGCCAACACTCAGGTTCTGGGTATTACCCTTGCCATCCTGAGTCTGACGAAGATCCTGAATCGTCACATCGCTCTTTCCTCCCTCGCGGGCATTGCCAACCGACAAAGTCTGACTATTGCCTTGGCCTCCCTGCGTCTGGTTCAGACGATCAACTGTGACCTTACTTTGACCGCCAGTTTCGGCATTACCCAAATCCAGAATCTGTTCGTTATCGTTGCCTTTCTGTGTCTGGTTCACTTCCTGAACCGTCACATCAGACTTGGACTGCGCCATCACCACGCCCGAAAACAGGACGAATACGGCGACGGCGAGGGTTTTTTGCATCAGTTTCATGGTGTTCTCCATTTGCCATTGCTGGCAGTTGAGTTTCAACAATGCCACGGGATGTGGCGGGATCAAAATACGGAACATGTCTCAATAAGTTGCCTGTTGCCTGCCGCCGGTTCACCGTGCCGCATGAAAAAAACGGCGGCGGCAAGGCAATGGGCACCGCGCGTTGATCGCCTGCGGCCCGTCGCTGTCCCTTGTTCATCTAAAACTGGCTCCGGCTGGAAACCTCCTCCTTCAAGGGGATAATCAGACACAGGAGGGGCGTAACCCCTTCCGTGTTGTGTCGTTCGGCTTTGCCGGACGTGGATTGAAACATGCGTTATGTGCTTTTCAGCCATCGACGATGATGCGCACGCGGCGATTGATGGCGTCTTCGGGATTGACCGGATCGGCCAGTTCGCGCGCGCCCTTGCCGACCGCGCGCATGTCACGTCCGCCCGTGCCAAAGTGCGTCGCCAGATAGTGCCGCACACTTTCGGCGCGACGGCGGGAGAGTTCCTGATTGTAGGCGGTGCTGCCGACCGAATCGGTGTGGCCTTCCAGCGTAATGCGCTTGACGTAATCGAGCTGTTCGGAATCGAGCGCCGCGCCAAGCTGATCGAGCACATCCATGCCCTCGCGGGTCAAACGGTCGGAATTGAAGGCGAACAGAATTTGCAGGTCGAGCTTGCGTTCCATCGAGCGGATCGCCTGTTGCGCGGCTTCTGCCGCAGGCGCCTCGGCGCTCGCCGCCGGGTTGAGCGACAGGCCGCGACGCCGCAGGACGCGGTTTCCCGGATGGCTGTTTGGCGCGGCGCTTGCCGCGTCGCCCTCCACCGGCGGGGCGGAGAGGGCTTCGAGAATTTGTTCCCTGGAGGGTTTGCCACGCAGCAAAATGACATCGTCGCCAGCAAAGGTCGCGGGTGCGATGGCGCAGACGAGACTGGCGCAGAGCAGGCGCAATCTCCATCCAGACAATGGCAAGGGTCGGTGGGCAACAGCCATCGGAGTTCTCCTGTGCGTTTTGTCAATCAAATGCTCCTGATCCCAACAACTGGAATCAGGAGCGGAAAGATCAGAACCAATAGCCGACGTTCAGCATGAGGGATTTCACATCACGCCCATGCTGATATTTCATGCCAGCGCGCAGATGGGAGTGTGCCGAGGCAATGCTGCGATTGGTGCCCAGGCTCACGCCGATTTCCTGGGTGTTGTCCACGTAGATTTTGGTGCCCAGATAGCGCGTGTCGATCAGGGAGTATTCGAGCGACATGGCGCGCCCACCCACGGTGACGGGTTGCGAGACCATGAGACCATTGCGCAAGACCGTGCTGCGGACGTGCGGATTGACCGAGTAATCGCCCGCCTTGAATTTGGTGGTTTGGTAATAACCGACCATGTTGCCGATGGCAAGATCGAAGCCGTTCAACCGCAGCACATAGTTGCTGCTGACAGAACCGCCGGAGAGTGCCGCCGCAGTCGCCAAGTCTGCCGAACCGGAAAAACCATAACGAATGGCCGGCGTCAGTGTCCAGGCGCGAGTGATCGGCAGGCGATAGGCCACCCCAAGGCTACCGGTGTAAGATTTCGCGCCGTCGGTTTCAATCACGGTAACGGGCAGGCTGAAGACCAGTTGGCGGCGCGGGTCAATGTCGTTGCGGATGGTATAGGAGAACGGCAGTGTCGCAGAAGTCGAACGCCGTCCGTCCAGCTTGGCGGACGCAAAGTTCAACGATGCGCCAAACTGGTTGCCGACCGGGCCGTCCGTCACGGTATCCGGCAGGGTGTCAAAGCCCAAGCCGAAATCATTGGCGACGGTGGTCGGCAACAAGCCTCCCGGGCCGGTCAGCGGGTTGTTGGCGGTATGGGCGATCTGATATTTGAGGATGTCGTTGATGATGCCAGAGTGCTTCACGTAATGTTCGAGCTGGTCGATCGAATCGTCCCGGTCATTGCCTTGAAAAACCTGATGGATGCCCAGGCGCGGAATGGAAAAGTTGAGAAGCGCGCCACTGCCCGTATTGCCCACGTTGGGAAATTCCAGATTGATGGGCAGGGAATTGAAACGAATGTTCAGTGTCGCTATTTCGGAACCGCTGTAGTCCGAGCGGACTTCATGCAGGGTATCGGTCTGAAGACCATCGAAGAAATCCTCGGCGGTAGCGAATTTCTCACGCCCACACGTGCCCGCGACATCCAGACCCAGACTGAAATTCGCTTTGGTTTTCCCGGCACACTGCTGGGCAAGGGCGGCGTTCGGGAGGTACATCCCGCCGATGACAAGGGCCAGCGTGATGAGGGTTTTACGGATCGGTTGCGTACACGTCATTTAATTTTTCTCCAAGGGGGATAAAAACTGTCGCACAAGTTGCGCGAGACAGGGATCGGCAAATACGACATTGCTGTGTTGCACATCCTCTGGTTTCGGTTCACTTAGTCCGCAAAAAGTTGGGCTACACCCTCATATCCCATTTCCCGTCAAATAAAACGCCGCCCAGAACACCGGTTCCGGGTAATCCTTCAGCAGACCGAGTTGCGCCTTTCTCAGCGCCGCCCGTTTGGAGAGACCTGCTTTCAGGTAGCGATAGAAATCCTGCATCAGGCGGGAGGTCGCTTCATCATCCACCTGCCACAGGCTGGCGACGATGTTGCTGCTGCCTGCGTACATGAAGCCACGGGTCAGGCCGACCAGATCGTCGCCGCTCAGGGTCTGGCTCAGGCCGGTTTCGCAGGCGGAGAGCGTCACCAGCTCTGCGTCGAGCGTGGTTTCGTAGAGTTCGCGCACGGTGAGCAGACCGTCGTGTTCGCCGTCGGCGGCCAGCAGCAGGCGGGAATCAAGGGCGTTGTCGGCGTTGAATTCGCCATGCGAGGCGATATGAATATAGGGATAGCGACGCGCTTCGGCGCGGAAGGCGGTCTCGGAGGCTCGCTGGCGGGTCAGCACCTGCGCGTTGCCAACCAGTTTTGCAATGACATTCGCTTCGTCCTCGGCGCTGGGCAGGTCGAATTCGCTGTTGCCCAGATCGGGATTGCCGAATAGCAGCATGTTGTCGAGCGCGACCTTGCGCGGCGGGCGCAGATACTTTTGCGTGCTGACACTGGGCAAAAAGCGCAGATCGTGACCGGCGATCAGGCTGGCGCGGCCATCGTGCAGGGCGGCAAAGGGCAGATAGTGCAGCGCGCCATGCGGCACGATCAGGATGTCATGCTCGCCCACCACTTTTTCAAAGGGCGCGACCAGTTGGCGGTACAAGCGCTGCGACCGGGCGGAAGGATAGGCGGCGAGGTCTTCGACTTCCTTGCGCAAGGCGCGGATGTCCGCTTCCAGCGTGTCATTTTCCAGCCGCAACAGCAGACGTTCCTGACGGCTCAAGGCCAGTCCGTAGAGGGTATTGCCGAAGGCGAAATATTCCAGCAGCACTTCATTGTCGCCGATGAACTGTTGCAATTCGTCCAGCGACATCACCCCTACCGTCACCAGCGAGGCGAGCGCGGGAGCCTGTTGTTGCAGGGCGCTGGCGCGCTCGGTCAACAAGGATCGCCCGCCTGCCGTCTGTCCCCCCGCACGCACCATGTCGACGGGCAATTGCAGGGTACTATCGGCCTGGGCCTCACGGAAGGCGGTCAACGCGACCCGATCGGCGGCGCTGATGGCGGCGAGAGTGGGCGCCTGACCGCGTTTGCCATCCTCGCGGGCGGCGAGCAGATCGACCAGCGCCCGGCTTTTGGCGCGTTCGATGAATTCAAAGGCCAATTCAGGACGCGCCCGCCGTTGCGCCAGATCGACAATGCGGGCATAAACCGCCTGCTTGTCGCCGATGAAGCCGATCTTGCTGGCTTCGGTATTGATGCTGGCGCGCTGGCGTTCGATGACTTCAATGGCGGCGCGGTAATGGACGAGGGCTTCATCGAAATTGCCGGCGTCCTCGGCGAGCTGACCCAATTCGTTTTCCAGCAGCCAGAAAATATCGCCGTTCTCGCGCACCTGGGCAATGGTGGCAAGCTGTTTGAAGCCGGTACGCGCTTCTTCTTTTTCGCCGATTTCGAGCAGGGCTTTATTGAGCATGAAGGCGCGGGGCAATTCTACCCAGGCCCAGTTATTGACCCCGGTGAAAAAACTGGCGCTCACCAGCCGGTCGAGAAAAACCTTGACCGCAAAGGAACGATCTTCGCGCAGGGCGGCGACCACCCCGGCGTAATCTTTCAGCCCCATGCGCGCCCGCGCCAGCGCAAAGGCTTTGGCGGAACTGTAATCACCCATAAAACCCGTGGATTCATCGGCAAGTTGACGGGCGATGTCCCCGGCTTTGGCGCGGTCGTCGGCCAAGGCGTAGGCGAGCACCTGCGCGGCCAGCGCATTGAACAGCATGTCCGGGGTATCGCTGCCGTTCTTTTTTAGCCAGCTTACCGCCTTTTCCGCCTCTTTTTGCGCCGGGACGAATTGACCCATTTCAATCAGAGCATCGGCACGCATGATATTGACCACTGGCGTGGCGTCGCTGAGGCCAAACAGCAGGGTTTCGGTATCGCCCTTTTTGATGCTGGCCGTCAGCGCGTCCAGACAATCGAACAGGCGGGAATAGCGTTTGACCCGCGAATAGGCAAAGCACAGCGCATGGCGTTCGGCGGTATCCAGCGCACGGGCAGCGGCGATTTTCTCCAGGGTGGTTTCGAGCTGGTCATAACGCCCACTCGCCGCCATGCCCATCCACGCGCTGGAATCATCCGCCGCGCAGGGCGCCGCCAGCAGGAGGGCGGTGAAAAAGGGAATAAGGATTTTTTTGATGCCGGGCCTGAGGTACATTGGAGAACCTTTTTGAAAATGGGAAACCGGAAATCAGCCACACGTCCCGTCCGCGCCCTGACGGAAACAGAATTCGCCCATCAGGCTGCTGTTTTCCCACGGCACCTGACGTTGCCCGGTGCGCCGCGCCACTTCGGCGCGCACTTCCTTGAACAGACGTTCGACCGGCAGCCCCGGCGTTGCCAGACGCTCGACCAGCAGCGCGGTGTAGATGCTGTTTTCGCCTTCCGGGCTATCGACGGCAACGGCACCGGGTGCGGTGGAAAAGGCGATCAAGGTGCCACCAGGGGCATACATCGGCGCCAGCCCGTCCTGGTCATGACCCAGAGCATCATTGCCTGGCCCGCGTGTGCGGCGAGGGAGAAAAGGATTGTTGCGACAGGCGTCAATGATGATGATGCTGACCCCTTTGCGGAGCGCGGCGAGGCGATCCACGATCATGTCGAGATCAATGCTGCGGGCGATCAGTTCGGTTTCATGGCGGATGTTGGCATCGATCGGGATCAGATAATTGCGTCCCCGCCACTGCACACCATGTCCGGCAAAAAAGACCAGGCGCACATCGCTGCTTTCTGCGCGGCGCAAGTAGGCACGCAACAAATCGAACATTCTGGTGTAATTGGCATCGACTTCGATCTGGGTGGCAAAGCCGAGCCGCGTCAGCACCCGCTGCATGGCGTGAGCATCATTGACCGGATTTTGCAAGGGCGCAATCGGGTAGCGCGCATTGCCGAACAAAAGCGCACTGCTCAAGCGTGGGCGGGTCGCGTGGAGGGGCGGGCAGAACAAGGCCAGACTGCCGCCACACAAGCCTTGCAGTAATTGGCGTCGGTGGATGGAATGCGGCGGAAAATTGCGCCCCATTGTTTCAATGATCGCCCGGCAAATGGTCGACAAGCGCCACGTCTTCGATGACGCTGCTTTTGACGAGCGTCAACACGGCAGCATCCACTTGGCAGGGAGGCACGCACAGATAGTAATCCCCCAATTGGGTTGGTCCCGCCACCACATCGGCCTGAATCTCGTTGAGCAGGCTACGCAGAACCTGCTCACTGGTTTCGGGCAGGAAGGCCACACGGATGAAGGTCTGGTGGACCGTGTGGCTGGGCAGAACGCGCATCACGGCATAGCCGTCATGATCCGGTTGTGTGAAGCTGGAGGTCGCCTGCCACAAATACGCAATCACTGCGCCCTGCACCACAATCAGGGTGCAGGCGAGTGCCAACCCCGTTTGCCAATGACGGCATAGACTGGACGCAACCAGGCATCCGAACGTGACAATGCGTGTGGCAATACGGGTTCGGGAGGACGGAGGCGGCGCCTGTGCAATGCGGGCGAGAACTTGAGGCAACCCGTGGTCGTCGGCAATGGGCGTGTTGGCGTTGAGATGCACCGCTTCCCGGAAAATTTCCTCCCATGCCTGCGGATGCCGAGCCGGGGCCGCTTCATTTGTCTTGCGAGAACACATCATGCCGACCCTGAAGCGAGAACACCAAGCTCGACACAGGAGCGCAGCCGCGCACGCGCATGGGACAGCCGACTTTTGACCGTGCCGGAAGGAATTTCCAGCAAAGCGGCAATTTCGGCGACCGAGTATTCTTCAAAATACAAAAGATGCAAGCATTCGCGATGCGTCCAGGGTAATTGCTGCATACAGGTTTTGAGCAGGGTTTGCCGCTGTTGAGTTTCGAGGTGTGCAAGACCATCCGGGTAGCCGCTGTCGAGCAGGTCGGCAAAATCCTCAATATCTTCATGGGCATATTCCCGGTTTCCGCGTAACGCCATCAACATCCTGTTGCGGGCGATGCCCAGCACCCAACTGGAGCCCCGCGCGGCTCCGCGAAAGGTTGTTGGCTTTTTCCAGACTTCAAACAGGGTGTCCATCATGATTTCCTCTGCCAGCACAGTGTTATCCACGCTACAGCGCACGAAGGTGAAAATCCGCAAGGAGAGTTTGCGGTACAAGGTTTCGAACGCGTCCTGGCGACCTTCGGCAATTTGCCGCAGCAAATCGCGCATCTCGGATTCGTCGTACCGTGTTGCGTGTGTCTTTCTTAGTTGCAGGGAAGAGGCTTGCGGTTTACTTTCGGCACGCCCGACGTGCAGGTCGATGCTGTCTGTGTCGGCACAATTATGAGAAAAATCCTCATCTTGCGGGGGGGGGGGGG
>JAITNI010000304.1 GCA_031290535.1 Zoogloeaceae bacterium | reverse complement strand
CGCCTGACCCGCCCCCGCACACCGCAAACCAACGGCATGGTCGAGCGCTTCAACGGACGCATCGCGGACATCCTGAAAACCCATCACTTCATCAGCGGTGAAGACCTGGAGCAAACCCTGTTGCGCTATGCCATGCTCTATAATGAACATCTGCCACAAACTGCCCTCAAGAGCAAAACCCCTATGGACACCCTGAAAACCTGGTTCGCCTCACACCCGCATCTCTTCAGGAATGAACCTGTATCGAATCTTCCGGGATGCGACAACTATCTAAAATCCATGAGAAAATAACTGCCGTATATAATCATCGGGCCGGGAATGTCCATATTGGCCTCGGCCACCAGCGGAACCATCCCCAACACAAGGGCGAGAAAAAGGGCGCGGCGTTGCTGCATCTCAAATCCCCCGTGCCCAGGCCGGACGCAGCGGCGCGGAGTCCGGGGCGGCGAGGGCGGCGCGCAGTTGCGTCAGCAGTTTTTCCTTGTCCTGCGGCAAATTGCCGCGCAAAGAAAGCCAATTGGAGGCGTGGTCGCTTCTGAACACTGTTTGACTCAAGTCCAGACGACGGACAAATTGTTCCATCTCCGTGAGCAGGCCGGGAATGTCCAGCGCCTCCCAGTCCGGGAACGCGGCGCGAAAGCGTTGCTCACCTTTGGGAAAGCTGACAACCAGCGTCGCCAGATATTCGGGCTGGACGGCGTTGGCCAGATCGGCGGAATGACGGGCGTGCGCGGCGCTCAGGATTTTTCCCCCAAGTCCGTTCAGAATCATCACCGAACGGCGAATGCCCGCCTCGCCCAGTTTGACGAGCGCCGCTTCTGTGCTCGCAAAGGTCTCGCCCTTGCCGACCTTTTCCAGCACCACATCATCACCCGATTCCGCGCCCACGTAGGCGAGCGTCAACCCCGCCTCAGCCAGTTCCTTCAATTCCGCGACGCTTTTCTTGTGCAGATTGCGCGGCAGGCAGTAGCTGGACACACGATGCACAGCGGGCAGATGTTCGCGAATAGCCCGCAATACGGCGAGCAGGCGGCGGGTGGGCAACACCAGCGCGTCGCCATCGGCCAAAAATACACGCCGAATGGTCGTCCGTGCCGGGATTTCTCCCAGATGCCGCAGGCTTGCCAGCGTCTCGGCCTCCTCCCGCGCCCGAAAGCGCTTTTGCGGGTCAGTGTACATTTCGCAAAAAGCGCAACGGTTCCAGGAACAGCCGTCCGTCACCGGCAAAATCAGCGACTGCGCCTCGCTCGGCGGACGATAGACCGGCTCGGTGTAACGAATGAGGGTATCAAACATGGGCGTATGTTAACTGGAATTGAGGGAATTTTATCCCGATTTTCAATAAAAACTACCCTCTCCGTGGAACTGTAAGGGCGGATTGCATCCGGTTTCTATTACGAAAGGAAATTACATGGCGTCCATTCTTTTCCCTGAAAAAACTGCTCGGGCGCTAAAATCCGTTTCTGCCATGAATGCCACATCCTTTTCCGCTCCCCTCTGCCGCCACCCCGACTTTCCCGCGCCCGACATCACCGATGTGCACGTCACGGGCACGTGGGATGGGCGGGTGTTGTCGCTCACGTATTGTCTGGAAGGCGATTTATCGGCCTTCCTCTTTCCATCCCCAACAACGCCCCTTCAAACGCCCGAAGAAGACCTGCGGCTTTGGGCGCATACCTGTTGTGAGCTTTTTTTGGCACGAGCGGACAGGGAGAAAAAAACATCGGCGGACTACCGGGAATACAATTTTTCACCCTCTGGTCAATGGGCGGCGTATGCCTTTGCGGCCTACCGCGAACGGCAAACTCCCGCTACTCCTCTGCCCGCGCCGGAATTTTTTTCGCCTTGCCTTGCGGAAAACCGCTTCTCCTTATCGCTTCGCCTGCCGGTAGCACAAGGCGAAACACCCCTGCCGGAAGCTGCCGATGATTTGCGGCTGGGTTTGTCCGTCGTGCTGGAAGGTGCGGACGGCAATTTATCCTATTGGGCCTTGCGCCACCCACCGGGGCCGCCGGATTTTCATCACCGGGACGCTTTCGCTCTCACCCTTGCGCGGCTCTGAGATGAAATCCGAATTCCCGCCTCGCCGATGCTTTTTCCCCCGTTCATCGTACCTCTGGCAAACGCAGGGCGAACGGGAGAGAAGATTATGATGGGAATGGCTATAATGCGCCCTATCCATTTGCAGTATTCCCCTGCTTTCGCCCCGGCCAACCCCAGGAAACCCTGATGCTTTTCGGACTCGACCATTTTCTCGCCAACCCGTACCTGCGCCGTCCGCTGGCGGGCAAGCGGGTGGCGCTGCTGGCTCATCCGGCTTCCGTCACAAGAGAACTGACGCATGCTCTGGACGCGCTGGTAGCCTTGCCGGATCTTCATTTGACCGCCGCCTTCGGCCCCCAGCACGGGCTGCGCGGCGACAAGCAGGACAATATGGTGGAATCGCCGGATTTCGTCGATCCCCTGCACGGCATTCCCGTCTTCAGCCTGTACGGCCAAACGCGCCGCCCCACGGCGGCCATGCTGGAAACCTTTGATGTCCTGCTGGTCGATTTGCAGGATTTGGGCTGCCGCATTTACACCTTCATCACCACCCTGCGCTACGTGCTCGAAGCCGCCGCCCAACACGGCAAGGCCGTCTGGGTGCTCGATCGACCCAACCCCGTCGGGCGGCCCGTGGAGGGGCTGACGCTCAGACCCGGATGGGAAAGTTTTGTCGGCGCGGGCGCACTTCCCATGCGCCACGGCCTCACGCTCGGCGAACTGGCGCGCTGGTTCATCGCCCGCCTGAAACTGGACGTGGCGTGCCAGATCATCCCCCTGCAAGGCTGGCAGCCGGAAGCCGCGCCGGGTTATGGCTGGCCACTCGCCGAACGAGAATGGGTGAATCCCAGCCCCAACGCGCCCAGTCTCTCCATGGCCCGCGCCTACGCGGGCACGGTGTTGCTGGAAGGCACGACGCTCTCCGAAGGGCGCGGCACCACGCGCCCGCTGGAACTGTTTGGCGCGCCAAACCTCGACGCCCGCGCCCTGCTGGCCGAAATGCGAAAATTGGCGCCCGACTGGCTGCAAGGCTGCATTTTACGCGCCTGCTGGTTTGAGCCGACCTTCCACAAACACGCCGGTGAACTCTGCCAGGGGTTGCAGTTTCACGTGGAACAATC
>JAITNI010000303.1 GCA_031290535.1 Zoogloeaceae bacterium | reverse complement strand
AAAAATTGCGCCGCCCATGATCTCATCGAAGACGACGATGCTGATCTGGCATGACGCGGCCTGGGCCGATTACCTGGGCTGGCAGATGGAAGACCGGAAAACCTTGAGGCGCATCAACGCGCTGATCAAGGACATTGCGCGCAACGCTTACGAAGGCATCGGCAAGCCTGAAGCGCTGACAGGCAATCTGTCCGGATTCTGGAGCCGGAGGATCGACGATAAAAACCGCCTGCTATATCGCCTCGAAGGGAATGATTGTCTGATCGCGCAATGCAAGGGACATTACGATGATTCATAGAGTTTTTCTTGCAAGCCCGGCGTAATCAGGCTCGAATCGTTAAAGCAGAAACCTCGTTCGTGAGGACGAGGAATCCAGCCACATCAAAAAATCCCGCAAGGGCGCGGGGATCGGTTATTTGTGATTTCCCTATTGGGAGAAGATGGTTTTTCCCTGTTCAGACATCCGGTTCGTTTCCTTTCATCCATTCTTCCAGCGGCAAAATCACCGCCGGTTCGCCATTATCCCTGAACCAGCTATCGACGACATATTTTTGCGCGGCGGCGCTTTCTTCTTTCGGGGCATTTTCAATGGTTTCGATGGCGGCGGAATAATGTTGCAGAACAAAAAAGCGCATCCGCCGCACTGGTTCCAGCACGCGATGCCAGCGCAGCCCGCCCTGTGCTTCGATCAGCCGCAAAAATCGGCTGGTGGTGGTGGAATGGTCAATGCAATCCATCCGCCCCCACACCCCGGCGTCCTCGTAATTGCCGCCCCTGTCGTTGCCAATGGGCGTCTGCTCCGCCGCCAGCCGGTAAAGCTGACCAATGACGATGGCGAGCCGCGCCCGCTCCTCTTCGGCGTTTTGCGCTTCGTGCAAGGTTTTCAGCACTTCCGCAAACCGCGCCGCCTCGAACTGAACCTGCCATTGCGTGACGCAGCCGTAGTTGAAGCAGACGTCGACGTTGATGGGTTCCCGTTTTCCATCGGCACGGGCGGCATGACTGAGGAGGACAAGGAGGCAGAATGCTAAAAGGGCGCGCTTCATGGCACAAAATTCGTTATGGTTGCGACGGGAGAGGACAGGCCTCGGCAATTTTTTTTGAAATTTGCTTCCATGCGCCATCTTCGTCCAGAAAATTCACGATGACGCCGCCTGTCATACAGTTGATGTGCATCTTTTCTGCGAAAAATATCTGCGCGTGGGCGTAGGTTTTGAAATCGTGCTGCCAGGCCAGTGAATGCTTTTGCAGGAATGCCCGGAGATTTTCCCTCTCCTTTTCCGTGAGCGCGATGCGCTGTTCGCCAGAAATGTATTCGATAGCGTCGGGATACAGGGTTATCGGAAAGTCCATCTCGCACAAGGACAGCAGCAGGCAGAAAAATCCGCGCATCATGGTATTTTCCCCTTCTGCAAGCGCCTGAATTCCGGGAGGGAATACCCGCGCACGTCGGAGAGTGTCCGGGAATTGCCGGGGGCAAATTCGGGGTCGAAGGTGAGCACCGGCCCGTAAACCATGCCGCTGAACGCGCCGAAATCCGACAGGTCTTGTACAACGGTCAGGCTGTAGCGCAGCCCTTTGTAAAAAGTTGTACCGCCATCAGCGGGGAGGGGCGCACTGGCATCCACCTTGGCGTGAATCGGTTTTTTGCCCGCCGCCACGGCGCGGAAATCTTCCGAGGCTTGCAGGAAAATCTGCCGTTCCTGCGGCGGCAGGGCGGCAAGATCAAGACCGACAAAGAGCGGGGTCACAGACGTGGGAACAGGCGCGGAGGAGGGCATAGCCGCTTCCCCAGAAGCCAGAATGGGGGTGAACAGCGCCATCAGCAGCATTGTGCGGACGGCCTGCAAAGCCCGTGGTCGTGAAGTCCATCGCATTTTTGAAGTCCGGCAATCAAAGTACGAAGTATGCCATATCTGCCGTGGCGGACATTTTTTGCAAAGCAGTCAACCGCAACAGAAAAAATACAATGGTCATGGCGCTTCCCCGTTCTGCTGGATGTTCATGCGACTGCCCGGATGGGCAGGATGGCGATCATCCGTAATGCGTAATCGCGTCCAGCGGCAGGCGGCGGCCTGCGAGGTAGTCTTCGGCGCAGCGCAGAATCAGGGGGCTGCGGTGTTTTTCGGGGGTGGCGCGGAGTTCCTCAATCGTGAGCCAGCGCGGGGCGATGATGCCGGTATCAAGTGGGCGTTCCGGCTCAAAGCCCGTCAGTTCGCCCGTGAAGGCAAAGCGCAGATAGGTGACGTTCCCGGTCGGGCGCGGCCACTGGTAGATGCCGAGGAGGGATTGCGGCTGAAAATGGTAGCCGGTCTCTTCCAGACATTCCCGCGCCGCCGCGTCGATCAGGGATTCGCCTTGCTCCAGATGTCCGGCAGGCTGGTTGAAGCGGATACCCGCTTCGGTTTCTTCTTCCACCAGCAAAAACTGGCCGTCCCGAAAGACGACCGCAGCGACAGTGACATTGGGTTTCCAGAGACGTTCGGACATAACAGGGACTCGTGTGAGGATTGGCAAAGAAAAGCGTTATTTTACCGGACGAAATCCGCTAGAATGGCACGTTTTTGACCCCAACATTTTTGCAGGAGAGAGGCATCATGAGCATGGCAGATCGGGATGGTTTTATCTGGTTCGACGGCAAGCTGGTCGATTGGCGGGAGGCCAAACTACACTTTTTGACCCACTCGCTGCACTACGGCATGAGCGTGTTCGAGGGCGTGCGGGCGTACAAGACCGACGCGGGCGCGGCGATTTTCCGCTTGCAGGAGCACACCCGCCGCCTCTTCAACTCCGCCCATATTTTCCAGATGGACATGCCGTTTGACCAGGAAACCATCAGTGAGGCGCAACGGGAAGTGGTACGCGCCAACAAGCTCGAATCCGGCTACATCCGTCCGCTGGCTTTTTACGGCTCCGAAAAGATGGGGCTGTCCACCAAGGGGGCGCAGGTGCATGTGGCCGTCGCCGTCTGGCCCTGGGGCACGTATCTGGGCGAAGAAGCGATGACGAAAGGAATCCGTGTCAAGGTTTCCAGCTTCACCCGCCACCATGTGAATATCACGATGGTGCGCGCCAAGGCGTCCGGCGCGTATATCAATTCCATCCTCGCCAATAACGAGGCGACCAACGCCGGGTACGACGAGGCGCTGCTGCTTGACGCGCAGGGGTATGTGGCCGAAGGTTCCGGCGAAAACGTGTTCATCGTCCGCGACGGTACGCTGTACACCCCGGAACTCACCGCCTGTCTGGAAGGCATCACCCGCGCCACCATCCTGCAACTGGCCGCCGAACAGGGCCTTACGGTGAAGGAAAAGCCGATTACCCGCGACGAAGTCTATATCGCCGACGAAGCCTTTTTTACCGGCACGGCAGCGGAAGTCACGCCCATCCGCGAAATCGACAACCGCCCCATCGGCAACGGCACACGCGGGCCGATCACCGAACGGTTGCAAGCCAAATATTTTGACGTGGTGCATGGCCGCTCGCCCGCGCACAAGGGGTGGCTGTCGCTGGTTTGAGGCGGATGGATAAAACAACCGCCCCACGCGCCCTGATCATCGCCCCCGCCTGGATCGGCGACGCCATCATGGCGCAGCCCCTGTTTGCCCGCCTCAAGGCGCAGCAGCCCGCGCACCTGCCAGAGCTGACGCTGGATGCGCTCGCGCCCCCCTGGGTGGGCGCGGTGCTCACCCGGATGCCGGAAATTTCCCGCGTTATCGCAGCGCCTTTCGCGCATGGCGAACTGGCGCTCAAAAAACGCTGGACGCTGGGGCGCGAACTGGCGCGGCAGGGCTATCAACGCGCTTACCTGTTGCCCAACTCTTTGAAATCGGCGCTTGTCCCCTTTTTTGCGGGCATTCCGCAGCGTGTCGGTTTTACGGGCGAAGGGCGCTATGGGCTGGTCAACGTCCGTCATTCCCTCGACAAAATCGCCTTGCCCCTGATGGTGGAACGCTTCGCGCAACTGGCTGAAAAAACGCCGGGGGCGACGTTGGCGCGTCCGGTTTCGCCTCCCCGCCTGATCTCGACGCCGGAACAGCAGGCGGCGGCGCTGAAGCGTTTGGGACTGGAAACGGGGTCGCGTCCAGTGGTGTTTTGTCCCGGCGCGGAATACGGCTCCGCCAAACGCTGGCCGGTGGAACATTTTGCCACGCTGGCGCAGGCGCTGGCGGCGCGGGGATTTTCGATCTGGCTGATGGGGTCGGGCAAGGACAAGGCGGTGGGCGCGGCGATTGTCGCCGCTGCCGCCCTGCCGCCTGCCGCCTGCCGCAACCTGTGCGGCGTCACCCGGCTCGATGAGGCCATCGACCTGATTGCACAGGCGGCGCTGGTGGTGTGCAACGATTCCGGCCTGATGCATGTGGCCGCCGCGCTGGCGCGGCCGCTGGTGGCGCTCTTTGGCTCCTCCAGCCCGGAATTCACGCCGCCGCTCTCCACAAAGGCCGAGGTGTTGAGTTTGCGGCTGGCGTGCAGTCCCTGTTTTGAGCGGATCTGTCCGCTGGGGCATCTCGATTGCCTCGTGCGCCTGACGCCCGACCGGGTGCTGGAAAGTTGCCTTTCCCGCCTGAATTTTGGTTAAATGGCGTTCTTTCTTTTGGTCTGCCTGTGATGAATCCCCCCACTCCCCTCCTGTTTGCCACCCCGGAAGACGCCGAAGCCGCTTTTTATGAGGCGATTGCCAAAGGGAATATGAACGCCCTGATGGCCGTCTGGGCCGATGACGAAGATGTGACCTGCATCCATCCCACCGGCCAGCAGATTTCCGGGCTGGCCGCCATTCGGGAAAGCTGGCGGCAGGTGCTCTCCGCCGCCCGGCTGAAAATCAGCGCCAGCCGCATGACGCGCTGGCAAAACGTGCTGCTGGCGGTGCATCAGATGGTGGAAAACCTGCAAATGGGCGATGAGGTCGCTGGCCCTTTGCTGGCTACGCACGTGTTCATACAGGGGCCGCACGGCTGGCGCATGGTTTGCCGCCACTGCTCCGCTTCCGCCGAATCGGTGCAGCCCATGCCGGGGAGTGCGCGGCGGGTGCTGCATTGATTTTCAACCGTTCGGGCGGAACCTGGTCGAAGCCTCAGAGCAATCGCATGAATCTCCTTGTCACCAAAGCCCTCTTTAGGAAGCGGCTTACTCGCACAAGGCCAAGCGGTTCCAGAGGGGGCTTCCCCCCTGACAAGGGGGGAATGAGGGGGGGTTGGGGCTTGTGCAATCTGAACCTTCCCAAACCCCTCCTGCACCTCCCCTTGTCAGGGGAGGATAATTTGCTGCGCTACGCGCAGGACGAAGAACGCCCTTCGACCAGGCTCAGGGCGAACGCTATGATGCAGAGGGTATCTGTCAGTAAGGCTTTGTGCCCGATTTTGCTTTCAGACTGGACAGCGAGCCGTCGACGCCTGCATACTTCGTTTCTGCTCATTGCGCTGTTTTTTTCTGGATCTGTCACGTATGTCTGATTTTCCTGTGCTTCCCGCTGAAATTTTCAAGGCTTACGACATTCGCGGCATCGTCGGCCATACCCTGACCCCGGACATCGCCCGCTGGGTGGGGCGCGCGCTGGGGTCACTGGCGCGGGAAAAGGGGCAGACGGCCATCGCCGTGGGGCGCGATGGGCGGCTCTCCGGCCCTGAACTGGCGGCAGCGTTGATTGACGGCATTTGCGCGGCGGGGGTTGATGCGATCAACATCGGCGCGGTGCCGACGCCCGTCACCTATTTTGCCGCGCATCATCTGGGCTGCCATTCCTGCGTCTCCGTCACCGGCAGCCACAATCCGCCCGATTATAACGGCCTGAAAATGGTCATCGCGGGCGAAACGCTGGCGCTCTCGGCCATCACCGAATTAAAAACCCGTATCGAAAGCGGCCACCTCCTGACCGGGCAAGGGGCGCGCAAAACCGCCGATGTGCGGGCCGCCTATGTGGCGCGCATCGCCTCGGACGTCTCTCTCACGCGGCCCATGAAAATTGTCATGGATTGCGGCAACGGCATTGCCGGGGCCATCGCGCCGGAACTTTTTACCCGGCTGGGCTGCGAGATCGTGCCGCTCTTTTGCGAGGTGGACGGCCATTTTCCCAATCATCATCCTGACCCCTCCAAACCCGAAAATCTGGCCGATGTGATGCGCGCCCTGAAGGAGACCGACGCCGAGCTGGGCATTGCCTTTGATGGCGACGGCGACCGTCTGGGCGTGGTGACAAAAGACGGTGAAATCATCTATCCCGACCGGCAACTGATGCTGTTTGCCGAAGACGTGCTCTCCCGCGTGCCGGGCGGCGAGATCATCTACGACGTGAAATGCACCCGTCTGCTCGCGCCGTGGATTCGGGCACGGGGCGGCAGGCCCCTGATGTGGAATACCGGTCACGCGCTGGTGAAGGCCAAACTGAAGGAGACCGGCGCGCCGCTGGCGGGCGAGATGAGCGGACATGTTTTTTTTCGGGAGCGCTGGTACGGGTTTGACGATGGGCTGTACGCCGGGGCGCGGCTGCTGGAAATCCTTTCCCGAAGTGCCGACGCCAATCCGGTGCTGAAAAATTTGCCGAAGGCCGTTTCCACCCCGGAACTCAATATCCGCATGGCCGAAGGCGAGCCGGTGGCGCTGGTGGAGGCGCTCAAGGCAAAAGGAAAATTTGCGGGCGAGCGGGAGCGCATTGTTCTGGATGGTTTGAGAGTAGAATATGAAGATGGTTTCGGCCTTGCCCGCTCTTCCAATACCACGCCGGTTGTGGTGCTGCGTTTTGAGGCCGATCACGAAGCGGCGCTGACCCGTATCCAGTCGGATTTCAAGGATGCCTTGCTGGCAATCCGTCCTGGGCTGGCGCTTCCTTTCTGAATCGTTTTGCGGATGGTCATGGACAGTTCAATCTATCTGGGGCGGCAGCCGATCCTCGATCAGAACGGGGCGCTGTATGGCTACGAACTCCTGTTTCGCAGCGCCAGAGTGCCCAATGCCGCCATTTTCAGCGACGACAGCGCCGCGACCGCCACCGTCATCACGCACGCCTTTGGCGAGTTGTCGCTGGGCAAGGCGCTGGACGACAAAAAAATCTTCATCAATATCGGCGAGGAATTGCTGTTTTCCGATGTGCTGGAATTTCTCAATCCCGCGCAGGTGGTGCTGGAAATTCTGGAAACCATCGAGGTCACGCCTGCTGTCGTAGACCGTTGCCGGGAATTGCAGGAAGCCGGTTTTACCCTGGCGCTGGACGATATTCTGGAAGTCACCGCCGAGATTCGCCCCCTGCTGCCGCTGGTCAAGATCGTCAAGCTCCTGCTGCTGGACGACTGGAAAGAAAAAGCGGAACGCATGGCGCACGATCTGCGTGATTTTCCGGTGCAGCTTCTGGCGGAGCGCGTAGAAACCCATGTCCAGTTTCAAAAGTGCGCGGCGCTGGGATTTACCCTGTTTCAGGGCTATTTTTTCGCGCATCCCACCGTGCTGCATGGTCATAAGATGAGTTATGACCGCATGACGCTGCTCACCCTGTTGAACGAGATTCTGGATGATGTCGATACGAATGTGCTGGAAGAAACCTTCAAAAAAGCGCCCGGTCTTTCCATCAATCTGTTGCGGCTGACCAATTCCGTGGCGTTTGGCCGCCGCGTCCAGATTGTTTCCCTGCGCCACGCCATTACCCTCCTGGGGCGTCAACAAATCCAGCGCTGGCTGCAACTGCTCCTGTTTTCCAGCCCCGACAATCGCCAGCAACTGTCCCGCAATCCCCTGCTGCATCTGGCGGCGACGCGGGCTTGCCTGATGGAAAAACTGGGGACGCTGCAAGTGCCGGAAGACCCCGGTCTGGCGGAACAGGCGTTCATGGTGGGCATCATGTCCCTGATTCCGGCCATTCTGGAAATCAGCATGGAAGAAGTTCTGCGCCAACTGCACAACCTGTCGCCCCAGGTGCATCAGGCACTCCTGACCCAGACCGGGCGTCTGGGGTCGTTTTTGCGTCTGGCGGTGAATCTGGAGCGCGATGCGGTCGACGAACTCCTGCACTGCCTCTCCGAATTTCCGGGGTTAAGCGTCAGCACCCTGAACGCCCTGCACTGTGAGGCGCTGGTCTGGTCGGCAGGATTGGGACAGTCAGCCGGGGGGCGCTAGCGCCAGTGGAACGGATGCTTTTTTGGGGTGAAAATTCGATGTACTATTACCGGCTATTTTTATAACTTTTTGGGTGTGCCCATGTTTTTTCTTTCTTCTTCGCGCAACCGCGCTTTTCTTTTGCATTTGTCTGCTTCCGCCACGCTGGGGGCGTTGGCGCTGATTCTGGTTTTTTGGGTTTGGTATCCCGCCCCCTTGCATAAGGCCGTGGGGGTAACGGAGATTTTTTTGATTATTCTGGGGGTGGACGTGGTGCTGGGGCCTTGTCTGACCTGGACAGTGGCCAAGCAGGGGAAAAAGAAAAAACTCCTGATTCTTGATTTGAGCATCATCATTACGGTGCAATTGTCCGCGTTTTTGTACGGGCTTCACACGGTGTCCATCGGGCGTCCGGCCTGGCTGGTGCTCAATACGGATCGCGTGGATCTGGTACAGGCGCTGGAGATGGATACCCGCCATCTGAGCGATGCACAACCTGAATATCGTCAGGCTTCCTGGTGGGGGCCGAAATGGGTTTTCGCGCCTTCTCCCGCAGAGACCGATGTGGAGGCGCTCAATACCCTGACGATGGAAGCGATTTTTTCGGGCGTGGATCTGTACCAGAAACCAGAGTTTTACCGTCCGCTTGCGGAAGGCCATGATTTGGTGCAGAGCAGGGCGCAGCCGTTGGAGGTGTTGCAAAAATTCAACTCGGCAGAGGCGGTTCAGGCCGTTTTGGCGCGCTATCCAGAGGCGGATGCGTGGATGCCAATGATGTGCAAGGTGCAGCCTGTTGTGGTGCTGTGGCGCAAGGCAGATGCCAGCGTTGTGGCGGTTGTGGATTTGAACCCCTGGAACTGATTTTGTCATGCCCGCGCGTGTTTTATCGCTGTTCCCACAATTTTCCGTTCATGGTGAGCTTGTCGAACCATGCCCTTCGACCAGGCTCAGGGCGAACGGCGGTGCGTATTTTTTTGGGATTGACTAAAAATTACGGCGGGCTGACGATTCTTGCGTAAAAGCGGCGCGATGTTCATCGCGCCGCAAACCACGCCTCTGCCGCCGCAAGGGTGCGGGCGATGTCGGCCTCAGAATGCGCGGCGGAGACAAATCCGGCCTCAAAAGCCGAGGGCGCAAAATAGTGGCCGGTTTCCAGCAGGGCGTGGAAAAAATCGTTGAAGGCGGCGACGTCGCAGGTGGTGATGGCTGAAAAATTGTCGGGGATGTTTTCCGAAAAATAGAGACCGAACATGCCGCCGATGGCTTGGGCGCAGAAGGGGACGCCGTGTTTTTGCGCGGCTGCCGTCAGCCCCTCGCAGAGTTGGCGGGTGCGGGTAGTGAGGGCGTCGTAAAAACCGGGGGCGGCGATCAGGCGTAACGTCGCCAGTCCCGCCGCGACGGCGACCGGGTTGCCGGAGAGGGTTCCGGCCTGATACACCGGCCCCAGGGGGGCGATTTTTTCCATGATCTCCCGGCGTCCGCCGAAGGCGGCCAGCGGCATTCCGCCGCCGATCACCTTGCCGAAGGTGGAAAGGTCGGGGGAAATGCCATATAGGCCTTGCGCGGAGGTGGGGCCGACGCGAAAGCCGGTCATCACTTCGTCGAAAATCAGCACCGCGCCGTGGCGTTCAGTGAGGGCGCGGGTGGCGGCGAGGAATTCCGGGCGGGGGGCGATCAGGTTCATGTTGCCCGCCACCGGCTCGATGATGATGGCGGCGATTTTGTCGCCCTGTTGGGCGAAGGCATCGGCGAGGGCGTCGGCGTCGTTGTAGGGCAGCACCAGCGTATGTTGGGCGAGGTCGGCGGGGACGCCAGCGGAGGAGGGGTTGCCGAAGGTGAGGAGGCCGGAACCGGCCTTGACCAAGAGGCTGTCGCTGTGGCCGTGGTAGCAGCCCTCAAATTT
>JAITNI010000288.1 GCA_031290535.1 Zoogloeaceae bacterium | reverse complement strand
CAAAAATATTCAAACTTAAGCTATTTATGATAATTGCAACAATCAATCCATAAATCCCAAGAATCCCTAAAGAAAACACGCAAAAATCCACATCTCAAATAAATCCATCAAAAAACCTGCCATAATTGTAGGGATAGTTCCCTTCATCACAAGAGACGGGTTCCCTGGGCCTATTGAACACACACCAACGCCTGCTGTCACTGTACCATACGCTGACCCAAGATCTTAAAAAAAATAAATTCTCACATCCAAATCCAAGATAGTTTTGCAAACTGGCAAATACAATCGCGCAAGCCGCCCCAAGATAACCATAAAATGTGGAATACGGTGGGCAAATGTCAGAAACCACAATTGACATGGAGAAATATTGAAATGGAATGACAACACCCATACTTTATATATTTTTGGCTACAAAAATTCATTATTTCAAGAAGGAAGTACATCTCCTTTTTCAAGGCATATTTTTTGTGCACTTTTGTCCAGAAAACGAGCGTTTCCGATCATTTTTGCTCACAGCATATCCCGCCCAAAATCCCCCGCAATCCCGCTAAACATCGGCCTTTCAGCCTCCTCCCCTTTGGTTTCGGCAATGCCGGTTATGATTGACCCCCCACACCTGTCGAAGGCGACTATAATGCGCGGCGTACAGGCGAGGTTGCCGGGGAAACAGACATCCGGCCAGCGTCCCGCCGGATTTGAAGCATTCACATGAGCACACACATCACCACGCAACCAATAGGCATTTTCGATTCCGGTCTGGGCGGGCTGACGGTGCTGGCGGCCTTGCGGGCGCGGCTGCCGGACGAGGATTTCATTTATTTTGCCGACACCCATTTTCTGCCCTACGGCAACCGCAGTGAATCCTTCATTCAGGCGCGCAGCCAGGCAATTTCCGACATGCTGGCGACGCACGGCCATGCCAAACTGATTGTCGTGGCCTGCAATACGGCCACGGCGGCGGCGGCGGAGGTGATTCGGGCCAATACGCATCTGCCCGTGGTGGCGCTGGAACCGGCGGTCAAACCGGCGACCCTGTTGACCAGAAGCGGCGTCATCGGCGTCCTGGCCACCACGCGCACGCTGGCCAGCCAGCGTTTTCAGCGTCTGGTGGCCACCCATGCCAATGGTACACAGGTGATTCCGCAAGCCTGTCCGGGTCTGGTCGAAGCCATCGAAACCCACGGGCCAAAGAGCGCCCCGGCCAACGCCCTGCTGGATGAATACGTGCCGCCGCTGGTCCAGGCCGGGGCGGATGTGGTGGTGCTGGGCTGCACCCACTACCCCTGGGCGCGGGAGGGCATCGCCGCCCGTTTGCCAGCGGGGACGCGCATTGTCGATACCGGCGAAGCCGTCGCCCGTCAGGTGGAACGCCGCCTACAGGGCGAAAGCCATCTGGGCGGTCACGGCCAACTGCGACTGGCGACCAGCGGCAACCCGCGCGAAGTGCAAAAAACCATCACCCACCTCTGGGGTACGGCTCCGCATGTGGAATTCTGGCAGGTCTGAGACCCGCGCCGCCATCAGAAGGCGGCCTGGGGCAGAAAACGCTATCCTTCGATTTCCACCACGCAGGGCAGTCGCACGAGGTTTTCGGGGGGGACGGGGCGGGAATAGAGGTAGCCTTGCAGCAGGTCGCAGCCCAGTTCGCCCAGTCGCCGGCTTTGCGCTTCGGTTTCCACGCCTTCGGCGACGACGCCCATGTCCATCGCGTGCGCCATCAGAATCATCGCCTGCACCACGGAGCGGTGTTCCGCCGCGCTGCCGAGCACATCAATAAAGCTCTTGTCGATCTTGAGCACATCGACCGGGTAGCGGGACAGGTAGGAGAGCGAGGAGTAGCCCGTGCCAAAATCGTCAATGGCGATGCGGATGCCACGTTCGCGGAACAGGGCAAAGAGGCCGAACACCCGTTCCGGGTTGTCGACCAGCGAGGATTCGGTCAGTTCCAGCTCCAGACAGCCGGGGTGAATGCCGGTCTCCTGTATCGTGTCGAAGACGATGTTCATGAAATCCGAATCCGACAGTTGCCGGGCGGAAACATTGACCGCCATGCGCCGGATGGGGATTCCAGCCTGTTGCCAGGCGACGAGTTGTCGACAGGCCGTTTGCAGACACCAGCGCCCCAGCGTGTCAATGTAGCCGGTGGCTTCCGCCAGCGGAATGAAGCGGGTGGGCGGCAATAGCCCCAACAGCGGGTGTTGCCAGCGCACCAGCGCTTCCACCCCGTAGATCAGACCCGATCGGGCATCCACCTGTGGCTGGTAATAAAGACGCAATTCGTTTTGCGCCACCGAGTGACGCAGGGCGCTTTCCAGTTCCAGGCGCTCCAGCGAGTTTTCGCTGTCGCTTTCCAGAAAGAAACGGAAGGCGGAACGGCCCGAATCCTTGGCGTTGTACAGGGCGACATCCGCATTCTTCATCAGGACTTCCGGGGTTTCCCCGTCGGAAGGATAGGCGGAAATGCCGATGCTGACGGAGGTAAACACTTCGCGCCCGCCCAGATCGAAGGGGGTCTCGAACTCGCGCAGGATATGGCTGGCCAGCGTCGCCACATCGGCGTGCGAGGAAATTTCCGGCAGCAGGAGGGCAAATTCGTCGCCGCCCACGCGGGCCAGCGTGTCGCCCTCGCGTAAAAGGTGCAGGAGGCGCTGGCTGGCGAATTTGAGCAGGATGTCCCCGAGCGCGTGGCCGAGGGAATCGTTGATCTGCTTGAAGCGATCCAGATCCAGCACCACGATCGCCAGCGGACGCCGGGTGCGGTGCGCCTGCCGCATGGCGTTTTCCAGACGGTCGGTGAACAGGAGGCGGTTTGCCAGCCCGGTCAGCGGGTCGTGGTAGGCCAGATGATGAATATGCGATTCAATCTGCTTGCGCTCGGAAATGTCGGAAAACAGGGCGATGTACTGCATCACATGCCCGTCATCATCGCGCATGGCCGTGATGGAGAGCCATTCGTGGAAGGTCTCGCCGTTCTTCTTGCGATTGATGATTTCCCCCTGCCATTTGCCGTCGTGGCGCAGCGCCTCCCACATGGCCTGATAGAACGCCTTGTCATGCATCCCGGAACTGAGCAGGGCGCCGGGCGTATGACCCTTGGCCTCGGTCTCGGTAAAGCCGGTAATGCTGGTGAAGGCCGGATTGACGGATTCAATGAGGCCATCTACCCCGGTGATGGTCATCCCCTCGCTCAGATTGTCGAACACCCGCGCCGCCAGACGCAAACGCGCCTGAGCCTCATAGTGCGTGCTCAAATCCCGGAACGATGTGACATACCCCCCGAACGCCTGACGCTCCACCGAAGGCAGCGCCCCCCCCAGAAAAACCGCCGGGAAGCGTGTGCCATCCGAACGCAGCAGCCATTCTTCGCCCTCGAAGGATTGGCCTGCCGTGAGGGCGCGCTGGAACGCGGAGCCGGTGACTCCGACATCGGGCAACATGCCCGTCATGTCGCGCCCGATGAGTTCGGCCTTATCCCGCTGAAGCAGGATTTCGGCGCGTTTGTTTACGAAATTCAGCATCCCACGGGCGTCAAAACTCAAAATGCCTTCACCCAGATGGTCGGCGACATTGTTCAGAAGCGTGTGGCTGCGCTCCAGTTCCGCCGCCGTCTGGCGCAGGCGCAGGATCATCAGCATCACGGTGACGATCATCATGAAGGAAAAAATCGCCATCAGACGCCGGTAATTTTCCGCCTCGGCAGAGGCCTGGTTGTAGGCGCTGATATATTCGTTATAGGCCTGCTCCAGCTCGGCGGAAAAAACGCTGCTGGAAATCCGGCGCATCAGCACCTGCACCGGCTGGTGATTATTGACAATCAGGCGACCATGCGCCGCCATGAGCCAGCCGCGTGTGGCAAACGGCTCGGCCTTGCCCACGCTTTGCGCTTCCAGTTGCTTCAATTTCTCCAGAATCGGGGCGGCATTGCGGGTCTGCTGACCGTTGACAAAAATCAGCACATCCTCCGTGACCGAATGCACCAGCGCGGCGGGAAGCGGCCCGGACGCGCCGGCATTCAGGCTGGAACTCATCTGGTCGGCCAGATTGACAAAGTGAAAAAGGGAATTGACCAGCACCGAGTTTTGCCGCTTGAAATCTTCCACCCCCGTCTGCTTGAACGACCACTCGTTTTGCGCCCTGGAGAGCGCGGAATGCAAATCCAGTTTCTCGAAATCTTTCTGCAAGCTGTCAAGCAGGGATTCCATCTGGCGCGTCGAACCGGCAACGCTGTCGTAATGGCGCAACTGCCGGTAGCGCAGGCGCAGCACATCCAGATTGATGTCGGTATCCAGCGCCTGCATCTGGCGCACCTTCGACTCGACCTGAATGCGGTCATGATCGCTGACGCGCGAACTGAGGTGATACAGGACAATCAGCGTCCCCCCCAGAACGAGGAGCAAAAACCAGGGCAGGAAGGAGCGCAGCGTGATCTTGAAATTCATTGCAATGCCTCCCCGGTCAGGGCGTACAGGAAGAGCACGATGGCCTGCACATCTTCCGGCGGCAAATCGACGCCCAGTTGATAGTGCCCCATTTTGGAGACGGCTTCATGCAGGGAGGCCGTCGAGCCATCGTGAAAATAGGGCGAGGTCAGGGTGACGTTCCGCAGGCTGGGCACCTTGAACACATGTTTGTCTTCCTCGCGCCGGGTGACGTTGAAACGCCCCAAATCCGCCGCATCGACCTTGGCTTTGCCCTCGAAGTAATCACGCATGACGCCAAAGCGCTGGTACATGTTGCCGCCCACATTGACGCCCTGATGGCAGGCGACGCAGCCATGTTGCACAAACAGGCGATACCCCGCCAGTTCTTCCGGCGTCAGCGCCTCATCTTCACCCAACAGCCAGCGATCCATACGCGAAGGGGTGAGGAGCGAACGCTCGAATTCGGCAATGGCATCCTGCACCGTCTCGGCGCTGGGGGGACGGCCATAAATGCTCATGAAACGGCTTTTCAGGGCGGCATCCGCCGTCAGTTTTGGCAGCGCTTCCTCCCAGGAGGAAGCCATTTCAAGCGGGTTGTGGATGGGGCCAGCGGCCTGTTCTTCCAGCGTGCTCGCGCGACCATCCCAGAACTGGCGAAAATTCAGGGAAGAATTGTAAACTGTGGGCGCGTTGATCGTGCCTTCCTGCCCGCCAACGCCAATCGAACGCACCTGTCGGTCGACGCCGCCCTGCGCCAGATTGTGACAAAAAGCGCAACTGATGGTGTTGTCGCGCGAGAGGCGATTGTCCTCGAACAGGGCGCGCCCCAGCGCGACTTTCTGCGCGTTCAGATCATCCTTGTTCTGCCGCAGCGGCAACAGGGGTTCATCCGGGCGCACCAGCGGCACGAGATGCCGCAAGGCGCCGGACGGCGCTTGTTGCGCTTCTGCCTGCGAGACGCCCGGCACGGATCGAAACCCCCAGATCGCGCCCAGAAACACCACCAGCGCCAGCCCGATTCCCGATGCTGTCCTGATTATTGTTTTTTCAGCCCACATAGATTCCGCCTGTCTCTTTTCGCCAAAAGCATTTACTTTACGCGAGAATACACCTGACGGGCATTCTGAAGAACGCCGCCCGCGCCCGCGCTCAAAACTATTGGGCCAGATTGACCATGTAATCCACACCCGCCTTGACGTCCTCATCCGAGAGCGCCGCCGCCGCGCCGCCCTTGGGCGGCATCGCGCCCTTGCCCTTCAGGGCGGAAGCATAAAGGCTCTCTTTCCCGGTAGCAATGCGTGGCGCCCAGGCGGCCTTGTCGCCTTTTTTGGGCGCGCCCGCCAGACCAATATCGTGGCAGGTTTTGCAAATGAACGCATAGACCGTCGCGCCATCCTTTGACGCGCTGGCGGCTCCTATCGTATCCACCCCCGCCGGACTTTCGGCAGGCGCGACCGAATCATCTGCCGGAGCAGATTCTGTCGCTTCCGGCGTTGCATCAGCGGCAACCGTCTCCCCGGCGTTGACCTCGCCTGCGCCGACCTCTGCGGCAGGCGACGCCACAAAATGCGCCACAGGCCGGATACGCGCTTCCGCGTCAGGATCCGCTTCGGGCGCGGCGTCGCTTTTGAACAGGAAAGCCGCGACAAGCGCCACCACCAGAAGCGCAAAGGCAAGGGCGACAAACAGGGTAATTTTGAACGAATTTTGTGGGCTGGCCATCCTGATTTCCTTGATATGAAGATTGGGAAGCCTCATTATAGTCCCGGAACGCCCGAAGGTGGAAACGGGAAATAATGGACGCGCCGCAAGAGAATGAGTACAATCCGACCTCTCATTTGCGCCCGTAGCTCAGCTGGATAGAGTACTGCCCTCCGAAGGCAGGGGTCGGACGTTCGAATCGTCTCGGGCGCGCCATTTGAAACCCGCATGGTTACTGGGTTTCACAGATTTGCCTGA
>JAITNI010000262.1 GCA_031290535.1 Zoogloeaceae bacterium | reverse complement strand
AATCTCAAGCAGGGCGGTATTGTATAACTTGTCCTCCACTGATCGCGGGGGGATTTGTTTGTCAGTGTCGATTGTGCAGCCTGTCTGTAATGTCAAATACGTTCAAATTATAATATGCCATCGTTTATACAGGGGCTTCGTAAAAATATTATGCATAAATTAGGCGTTGTATCCAATTTGGTTTCTAGACATGAGTTTGATTTGTATGCAAAAGGAATCAAGAATTTCTCTGTTAACGCCGCTCCTTCGTTCCCGCCCGCAGCCAGACGCGCAGGCGGCGCAGGGATTCCGGGTCGGCGCTGTCGAAAAAGAGGGGGAGGGACTGGCGTTTGTGGCGTCCGGTCTGGGTTTCTTCCTGCCATGCAAAGACGCAGAGCAAGGGGAGCGTCATGGCATTCGGCAGCAGGAGGGCGGGGCGGTCAGGAAGGGGGGAGGCGTGTTTTTGTGCGCCGATGGTGAGCCTGCCGCCTGGATGCAGCGTCAGGCGGGCGGGAAGGGCGTGCCATTGTTTGAGCGCCTGATACAAAACAGCCGCCAGAACGAGGGAGAGGAGGGCGGAGACCCAAAGCGGCCAAGGGGTCAGCCAGAGACCCAGCGCCGCGAGGCCGTGCGTGACGAGGAGCCACAGCAGAAAAAAACGGGAACGGCGCAATTCGATCAAAACCGGAAACTGCATGACCGCCTCCCGTTGTTATCCCCTGCTCGTTGCGCCGCTTGTCCCGGTCAGATTTTTTTGAACACCAGCGAGCCGTTGGTGCCGCCGAAGCCAAAATTGTTGTTCAGGGCGATGTCGATTTTCATGTCCCGCGCCGTGTTGGCGCAATAATCCAGATCGCACTCCGGGTCTTGCTCAAAAATGTTGATGGTCGGCGGCGCGACCTGATGATGGAGCGCCAGCACGGTAAACAGCGATTCAATGCCGCCCGCGCCGCCCAGCAGGTGCCCGGTCATGGACTTGGTGGAATTGACCGCGATTTTGTAGGCGGCATCTCCGAAGGCGAGCTTGATGGCGTCGGATTCGTTTTTGTCGCCCAGCGGCGTGGAGGTGCCGTGAGCGTTGATGTAGTGCACTGCGTCGGGATTCACGCCCGCGTTTTTCAGGGCGGCGACGATGCAGCGGCGGGGGCCGTCGGCATTCGGGGCGGTCATGTGGTAGGCGTCGCCGCTCATGCCGTAGCCGATCAGCTCGGCGTAGATTTTTGCCCCCCGCGCCCTGGCGTGTTCGTATTCTTCCAGCACCAGCACGCCCGCGCCTTCGCCCATCACAAAGCCGTCGCGTCCCTTGTCCCAGGGACGGCTGGCGGTGGTGGGGTCGTCATTGCGGGTGGATAGTGCCCGCGCCGCGCAGAAACCGCCGACGCAGGTGGGCGTGATGCCCGCTTCCGCGCCGCCCGCCACCATCACGTCCGCGTCGCCGTATTCGATGATGCGGGCCGCGTCGCCGATGGAGTGGGTGCCGGTGGTGCAGGCGCTGACCATCGCAATGTTGGGGCCTTTGAAGCCGTAGCGGATGGACAGGTTGCCGGAAATCATGTTGATGATGAGCGACGGCACGAAGAACGGCGACACCTTGCGGATGGCGATGCTCGGCTCGTCGTCGATGATGGTCGGATTGGCCTTGATGCCCGCCTCGATCGTGCCCAGTCCGCCAATGCCGGAACCGATGCAGACGCCGATGCGTTCCGCGTCGGGCTGCTCCGCTTCCAGTCCCGCGTCGCGCACGGCCTGAATGCCGGCGGCCATGCCGAAATGGATAAAGGGATCCATGCGGCGGGCTTCCTTGGGGGAAAGATAGCTGTCAAGATCAAGATTCTTGACTTCCCCGGCGATACGGGTGGGAAAAGTAGCCGAAGTAAAATGGGTCAGCATCCCGATGCCGGAACGTCCGGCCAGGATGTTTTGCCATGCTTCTGTCACCGTGTTGCCGACCGGGCTGACAATGCCCAGGCCGGTGATGACGATTCTGCGACGTGCCAAAGCGCGCTCCAATCACATAAAACGCAGGCCGGCATTAAAAAATTAACGCCGGCCCCGCGAAAAAAACCAGACGGATTACTTCTTGTGCGCGAGGATAAAGTCAATCGCCTGCTGCACGCTGGTGATTTTTTCCGCTTCCTCATCCGGGATTTCGCACTCGAATTCTTCCTCAAGGGCCATCACCAGTTCGACGGTATCCAGCGAATCCGCACCCAGATCATCCACAAAGGACGATTCGTTCTTGATCGTCGCTTCGTCGACGCCGAGTTGTTCGGCGACCTTCTTTTTTACGCGCTCAACGATGTTATCCATTGATACAACTCCTTCCCTGTTCAGGGCTATGAAAAAACTCTGCTAGTTTACCAAAACCTGAGCGACAGGAGAATCTTCTTGTCAATCAGGCGTCAAAAATCAAAGACTCAATCCATGTACATGCCGCCGTTCACGTGCAGCGTCGCGCCCGTGATGTAGGCCGCCTCGGGCGCGGCGAGAAAGGCGACGGCGGCGGCGATGTCCTGCGGCTTGCCCAGACGGGCCAGCGGGATGTTCGCCAGCAGCGTTTCGCGCAACGTCTCGGGCAGCGCGCGGGTCATGTCGGTGTCGATGAAACCCGGCGCGACGCAATTGACCGTGACGTTGCGGCTGCCCAGCTCACGGGCCAGGGCGCGGGTCAGGCCGCCGATGCCCGCCTTGGCGGCGCAGTAATTGGCCTGTCCGGCATTGCCCGTGTGGCCCACCACCGAGGTGATGTTGATGATGCGTCCGAGGCGCGCCTTCATCATGCCGCGCATGACGGCGCGGGAGAGCGCAAACACCGCCTTCAGGTTGGTGTCGAGCACCGCGTCCCACTCGGCGTCTTTCATCCGCATGGCGAGATTGTCGCGGGTAATCCCCGCATTATTCACCAGAATGCCGACGCCGCCGAATTCTTTTTCAATCTGGGCGAGCGCGGCCTCGATCTGGGCGCTGTCGCGCACTTCCAGCAACACGCCCCGACCCGTCGTGCCAGCGGCCTCAAGATAGGCGGAAATCGCTTCTGCGCCCGCTGCGCTGGTGGCCGTGCCGACCACGGTGGCGCCGCGCCGCGCCAGTTCCAGCGCGATGGCCTTGCCAATGCCGCGTGATGCGCCAGTGACGAGCGCGATTTGTCCTGTCAGAGCGGGGGAAGGGAGGTTCATGCGGATTCCTTTGGGGAAAGATGCTGTTCCAGCGCGGCCAGATCGGCCAGCGCCGCGCCGCCCACGCCTTCGGCGCAGCGTTTGGTGAGACCCGCCAGCACCTTGCCGGGGCCGCATTCAAAGACCTGATCGATGCCCATCGCCGCCATTTTCTGAATGGTCTCCACCCAGCGCACGGGGTGGTACGTTTGCCGGATCAGCGCGTCGCGGATGCGGGCCGGGTCGGTTTCCAGCGCCACATCCACATTGTTGAGGACGGGAATCTGCGGCGGCTTGAGGTCGATTTCAGCCAGCCGCACCGCCAGTTTTTCCGAGGCGGGCCGCATCAGGGAAGCGTGAAAGGGGGCGGAGACCGGCAGGGCGACCGCCCGTTTGGCGCCTTTTTCCTTGCAAAGCGCCATGGCCCGTTCCACAGCGGCCTTGTGACCGGCAATCACGGTTTGTCCGGCGGCGTTGAAATTGACGGGTTCCACGATTTCGCCCTGCGCCGCCTCGGAACAGGCCAGACGAATGAGCGCATCCTCCAGCCCCATGATGGCCGCCATCGCGCCCGTGCCCAGCGGCACGGCTTCCTGCATGGCGGCGGCGCGCAGGCGCACCAGCGGCACGGCCTCTGTAAAGGAGAGTACGCCAGCGGCCACCAGCGCGGCGTATTCGCCCAGACTGTGACC
>JAITNI010000233.1 GCA_031290535.1 Zoogloeaceae bacterium | reverse complement strand
AATTTTCCGTAAGAAATGTAGGCGAGCTTGTGGCAGCGTTCGGCCTCGTCCATGTAATGCGTGCTGACCAGCACGGAAATGCCCTGTCCGGCAAGGTCATGCAATTCATCCCAGAAATCGCGGCGGGCGGTCGGATCAACTCCGGCGGTGGGTTCGTCGAGCAGCAGGAGTTCGGGATGGTGCAACATGCAGGCAGCCAGGGCGAGACGCTGCTTCCAGCCGCCCGAAAGCGCGCCCGCAAGCTGGTTCGCCCGCCCTTGCAGCCCCAGATTTGCGAGGGCTTCTTCCACGGCTTCCCGGCGGTTTTTCATCTCGAACAGGCGGGCGACAAAATCCAGATTTTCCCGGATGCTCAGGTCTTCCCAAAAGGAAAAGCGTTGGGTCATATAACCGACGCGACGCCTGATGCGGGCGCTTTCGCGCCGAATATCCAGTCCCAGACAGGAGCCGCTGCCGGAATCCGGCGTCAGCAGGCCGCACATCAGACGGATGCAGGTGGTCTTGCCGCTCCCGTTGGGGCCGAGAAAACCGTAGATTTCCCCCCGCCCGACCTGAAGCGAGACGTCATCCACCACCTTTTTCGCTCCGAAACTTTTGTTCAGGTTCTGGACGTCGATGGCAAGCGCGGCTTCTTTGTTGCTCATGAGGCAAAGCGGACGGTGATGCGTTGCAGGATGTCGTGCATGGCGGATTCCAATTGGCAAGGTGTGTATTATAGCGTCACATCAAAAGTTGATTTTTGCCCGATTTCCCCGCAATGTGTGTTCGGGTGAGAAGGCCGGGTTGCACAGGCATCCGTCAATGACTAAACTTGAATCACTGCTCAACGGAGAATCCCGATGCCAACGACCATGACCATTCGCAATATTGACGCCCCCATCAAAACCCGCCTGCGCGTTCAGGCCGCGCTGCACGGACGTTCGATGGAGGATGAAGCCCGCGACATCCTGCGGGCGGCCTTGTCGACCGAACCCGCGCAGGGCGCGTCGCTGGTTGAGGCCATCCGGGCGCGGGTAATGCCATTGGGCGGCGTGGAACTGGAATTGCCGGAGCGCGAAGGCATCCGCGTACCGCAGGAACTCGCATGATTATTCTGGATACCAACGTTCTGTCCGAACTTCTGCGTTCCGCGCCCGATGCGCGGGTTCTGGCGTGGATGGCTGCACAGCCCCGTGCGGCGCTGTTTACGACCACGATTACGCGCGGGGAACTGCTCTACGGAGTTCGCCTGTTGCCGGAAGGACGACGTAAAACGGCACTGCTGGAAGCTGTTCATGCTATTTTTTCGACAGATATGGCGGAACGGGTTTTGGGATTCGATCACGTTGCTGCCGACCTTTACGCCGAAATCGCTGCCTCGCGCAAGGTGGCAGGCAAGCCAATCAGCCAGTTTGACGCCATGATCGCGGCCATCACCCAATCGCGGGGCGCAAGACTGGCAACCCGCAATGTCCGGGATTTTGTGGGCTGCGACATCGAAATCATCAACCCTTGGCAATAATATGAAAAAGGAATACGATTTTTCCAACGCCAAACGCGGCTCAGTGCTGGATTCTGTGGGCAAGACGCGCATCACCCTCTGGCTGGATGATGACGTGCTGGATGCGTTCCGGGTACGCGCCGACGAAGCGGGGCGCGGATACCAGACCCTCATCAACGAGGTGCTCAAAAACACTCTGAGTCCCGATGCTGCGCCAGTCACGGTCGAAATCTTGCGGCGCATTCTGCATGAGGAATTGCGGGTGTGAATGCCGGGTTATGGTTTGGAGCGGAGAATGCTGGGTTGATGAAGCCAACCCAGCCTACCGCGCTACAATGGCAGAAGATTGCCAAGTCAATCGCACTCGACAGGCCACTATGTTGACTAAAAGGAGAGAAAAATGAACAAAATTATTTTTGAAGATGTCAGCCTTGGGGCATTTAATTTTCTTGACCAAGGCACGAGCATTGAATTCGAGATACTCAACACTTATGACGGAGGGGGAGCGGGGAAAATTTTATGCAAAAATGTAATGCATTTTATGCTTAGAAACCATCTGTTGGATGAACCGTTTTGTTCTTATATTGCGCTTATTCGACTCGATGAGACTATTTGTGACAGTAAAAAAGAGTACAAAATAGTAATGGAGTCAGGAACTGTATGGATTGAAGTAGTTTGCGTACAAATAGAAGTAAAGTCGTTTGGCATGTGAAAAATTCAATGCCCTAAAAATTAGCGCGTAGGCTGGGCTGGATTCATCAGCCCGGCATTCACGGCAAAGAGCAAGCGTAGTGCGGTTGGCTTGGTTGATTTTATCACCCCCCCATCGTCACGGCAAACTCACGCTGACCGGCTGGCCGGGATGCAGTGCGGCGGCCTCCGCTTCCGGCCTCGCCTCAATCATAAAAACCAGTTTGGAGCGGGTTTCGTTGCTGTAAATGATCGGGGGGGTGTATTCGACGTTGGCGGCGACATAGGAAATGATGGCGGTGAAGGGGGGCTCACGTCCATCCGCCTTGACCCGCACCGGCTCGCCAATGTGAATTCCGCCGATTTGCGTTTCAGGGACGAAAAAACGGATTTTGACATTTCCCGGCGGGAGGAGTTGCACGACCGGGCTGCCTGCCGGAACCCATTCGCCAGCGCGAAACAGAGTGTCATAAACCTGCCCCGCTGCCGGGGCGCTTACCTGTTTTTGCGCCAGTACCCAACGTGCCTGGGCGGCGCGCGCTTCTGCCGCGCTGACCGCTGCCCGTTGCGCTTCCACCAGTTTTTCCCGTTCGGGCAGACGGTACACGTCCACCTGGCGGCGCAACTCCGTCACGCGTGCGGCGGTTGCGCTGGCCGCCGCTTTGGCGTTGTCCAGTTCCTGCTGGGCGATACCGTTGGTCTTGATGAGGGTTTCATAGCGACGCAGCAGGGTGGCGGCATTGGCGGCTTCCGCCTGCGCCTGATTCAGTTGCGCTCTGGCGACGGCGATTTCTTCGGGACGCTTGCCGGTTTCCATATTGTTCAGTTGCGCCGTGGCCGAAAGCAATGCCTGCTCCGCCTGAT
>JAITNI010000165.1 GCA_031290535.1 Zoogloeaceae bacterium | reverse complement strand
GGGCTTTGCGGGTGCGGTGGTGCGCCATGCCGGTACCGGCCGGAATCAGACGACCGACGATGACGTTTTCCTTCAGGCCGCGCAATTCGTCGCGCTTGCCCATGATCGCCGCTTCGGTGAGCACGCGGGTGGTTTCCTGGAAGGAAGCCGCCGAGATGAAGGAATCGGTCGACAAGGACGCCTTGGTAATCCCCAGCAGCACATGCTCGTAGGTCGCGGGGATTTTGCCCGCCGCCGTCATTCTGTCGTTTTCGTCCAGCACTTCGGCGCGTTCGACCTGTTCGCTCTTGATGAAGCGGGTGTCGCCCGGATCGGTGATATTGACGCGGCGCAGCATCTGGCGCACGATCACTTCGATGTGCTTGTCATTGATCTTGACGCCTTGCAGACGATACACGTCCTGCACTTCATCGGTGATGTAACGCGCCAGTTCCTCGATGCCCTTCAGGCGCAGAATGTCGCGCGGATCCTGTTCGCCTTCGACAATGGTTTCGCCCTGTTGCACCACCTGACCATCATGTACCAGCACATGCTTGTCCTTGGAAATCAGGTACTCATGCGCGATGCCGTCCGGTTCGGTGATGATGAGGCGCTGCTTGCCCTTGGTGTCCTTGCCGAAGGAAACCGTGCCGGTAAATTCGGCCAGCACGGAGGCATCCTTGGGCGCGCGGGCTTCAAAGAGTTCCGCCACACGCGGCAGACCGCCGGTGATGTCGCGGGTTTTCGCCGATTCAAGCGGAATTTTCGCCAGCGCATCGCCTTCATGCACTTCCTGCCCCTCGGTCACGGAAATGATGGAGCCGACCAGGAAAGCGATGGACACCGGGTGTTCGGTGCCGGTGGTCTTGACTTCCTCGCCGTGGGCGTCAAGCAGCTTCACGACCGGGCGCAGGCCCTTGGCCTTCGCCGCCGCCTTGCCGCCGCGCTTGGAGTCGATCACCACCAGCGTGGAAAGCCCCGTCACTTCGTCGATCTGCTTGGCCACGGTGACGCCTTCTTCCACGTTTTCGAATTTCACCGTGCCGGCGTATTCGGTGACGATGGGGCGGGCGTGCGGATCCCAGGTCGCCAGTTTGCTGCCCGCCTTGAGCACGTCGCCGTCCGTCGGCAGCAGGGTCGCGCCGTAGGGAATTTTGTGGCGCTCGCGTTCGCGTCCCGCGTCGTCGGTAATGATGAGTTCGCCGGAGCGGGAAATGACAATCTTTTCATTCTTGACGTTGGAGACGTAACGCACGCCGGAGGAAAAGCGCACCGTGCCCGCCGACTTGGATTCGATCTCGGAAATCGCCGCCGCACGGGAGGCCGCGCCGCCGACGTGGAATGTCCGCATGGTGAGCTGCGTGCCCGGCTCGCCAATCGACTGGGCGGCAATGACGCCGATCGCCTCGCCGACATTGACCAGATAGCCGCGCCCCAGATCGCGCCCGTAACACTTGGCGCACAGGCCGTAGCGGGTGTCGCAGGTGAGCGGGGTGCGGACTTTCACTTCGTCGATGCCCAGCTTGTCGATCAGTTCCACCTTGTCTTCGTCCAGCAGGGTGCCGGCGAAAATCACGCTTTCCTGGCTTTCCGGGTCGACCAGATCATCGGCGGTGACGCGGCCCAGAATGCGCTCGCGCAGGGGTTCGATGACCTCGCCGCCTTCCACCAGGGCGCGGGCGGTATAGCCGTTGTGCGTGCCGCAATCGTCCTCGGTAATCACCAGGTCTTGCGTCACGTCCACCAGACGGCGGGTAAGGTAGCCGGAGTTGGCGGTCTTCAGCGCCGTATCGGCCAGACCCTTCCGCGCCCCGTGCGTGGAGATGAAGTATTGCAACACGTTCAACCCCTCGCGGAAGTTGGTCGTGATGGGGGTTTCGATGATGGAGCCGTCGGGTTTCGCCATCAGGCCGCGCATCCCGGCCAACTGGCGAATCTGGGCGGCGGAACCGCGCGCGCCGGAATCCGCCATCATGAAGATGGAATTGAAGGAGTCCTGCTTCACGTTCTTGCCGTGCCGGTCAATGACTTCTTCGTGACCCAGCTGCTCCATCATCACCTTGGCCACCTGATCGCCGGTGCGCCCCCAGATATCGACCACCTTGTTGTAGCGTTCGCCCAGCGTCACCAGACCATTGGTGTATTGACGCTCGATTTCCTTCACTTCCTTTTCTGCCGCCGCGATGATTTCCGGCTTTTGCGGCGGCACTTTCATGTCGTCGGAACAGAAGGAAATCCCGGCGCGGGTGGCGAGCGCGTAGCCGTTTTGCATCAGCTTGTCGGCGAGAATCACGGTCTCGCGCAGGCCGCAGCGCCGGAAAGATTCGTCGATCAGGCGCGAAATTTCCTTTTTCTTCAGCGCCTTGTCGATGTGCTTGAAGGTCAGCCCCTTGGGCAGAATCTTGGAGAGCAGGGCGCGACCGACGGTGGTTTCCACCCGCGTTAATTTTTCGTTCCACTCGCCTTCCGCCGCGCCCGCTTCGTACTGTTTCAGGCGCACGGAAACGCGCGTGTGCAATTCCACTTCATGCGCGGCCAGCGCCCGTTCCATTTCCGCCACATCGGCAAAGGCCATGCCTTCGCCTTTTGCGTTGATGCGTTCACGGGTGGCGTAGTAGAGACCCAGCACAATATCTTGCGAGGGGACGATGATCGGCGCGCCGTTGGCGGGCGACAGCACATTGTTGGAGGCCAGCATCAGGGTGCGGGCTTCCATCTGCGCTTCCAGCGACAGGGGCACGTGCACGGCCATCTGGTCGCCGTCGAAGTCGGCGTTGAAGGCCGAACAGACCAAGGGGTGCAACTGAATGGCCTTGCCTTAGATCAGCACCGGCTCGAACGCCTGAATCCCCAGGCGGTGCAGGGTCGGGGCGCGGTTCAGCATTACCGGATGTTCGCGGATGACATCCTCAAGAATGTCCCACACCACGGGTTCCTGCATTTCCACCATCTTTTTTGCCTGCTTGATGGTGGTGGACAAGCCCAGCACTTCGAGCTTGTGGAAAATGAAGGGCTTGAAGAGTTCGAGCGCCATCAGTTTGGGCAGACCGCACTGGTGCAGCTTCAATTGCGGGCCGACCACGATTACGGAACGGCCCGAATAATCGACGCGCTTGCCGAGCAGATTCTGCCGGAAGCGACCGCCTTTGCCTTTAATCATGTCGGCGAGCGACTTGAGCGGACGCTTGTTGGCGCCCGTCATTGCCTTGCCGCGCCGGCCGTTATCCAGCAGCGAATCGACGGCTTCCTGCAACATGCGCTTTTCGTTCTTGACGATGATGTCCGGTGCTTTCAGTTCCAGCAGGCGGCGCAGACGATTGTTGCGGTTGATGACGCGGCGATAGAGGTCGTTGAGGTCAGAAGTGGCAAAACGCCCGCCATCCAGCGGCACCAGCGGACGCAGGTCGGGCGGCAGCACGGGCAGCACTTCAAGCACCATCCAGTCCGGCTTGATGCCGGATTTCTGGAAGCCTTCCAGCACTTTCAGGCGTTTGGCGAGTTTTTTGTTCTTGGTCTCGGAACCGGTGACTTCCAGTTCGGCGCGCAGGCGCTCGGTCTCGCTGTCCAGATTCAGATTTCTGAGCAGGGCGCGGATGCCTTCGGCGCCCATCAGGGCTTCAAAGTCGTCGCCGTGTTCTTCCACGGTTTCGATATACTGTTCTTCGGTGAGCAACTGGGCGCGTTGCAGATTCGACACCATGCCGGGTTCGACCACCACATAGGCTTCAAAGTAGAGTACCCGTTCGATGTCGCGCAGCGTCATGTCGAGCACCATGCCCAGACGACTGGGGAGCGACTTCAAAAACCAGATGTGCGCGACCGGCGAGGCCAGGTCAATATGCCCCATGCGCTCACGGCGCACCTTGGCGAGCGTGACTTCGACGCCGCACTTCTCGCAGATGACGCCGCGATGTTTGAGGCGCTTGTACTTGCCGCACAGGCACTCGTAATCCTTGATCGGGCCAAAGATTTTCGAGCAGAAGAGGCCATCACGCTCCGGCTTGAATGTCCGGTAGTTGATGGTCTCCGGCTTTTTCACTTCGCCATACGACCAGGAACGGATTTTGTCGGGCGAGGCAAGACTGATCGTAATCGCGTCAAACTCTTCTTCTTCCGTCACCTGTCTGAACAGGTCGAGCAATGCTTTCATTGTTTCACTCCCAGCCTTGAATCAATAACGTTCGAGGTCGATGTCAATCGCCAGCGACCGGATTTCTTTTACCAGCACATTGAAGGATTCCGGCATCCCGGCATCAATCCTGTGCTCGCCCTTGACGATATTTTCGTACACCTTGGTACGACCGTTCACATCGTCCGATTTCACGGTCAGCATTTCCTGCAACACATAGGACGCGCCATAGGCTTCCAGCGCCCAGACTTCCATTTCGCCGAAGCGCTGGCCACCGAACTGCGCCTTGCCGCCCAGGGGCTGCTGCGTCACCAGACTGTAGGGGCCGGTGGAGCGGGCGTGCATCTTGTCATCGACCAGATGGTGCAGTTTGAGGTAATGCATGTAGCCCACGGTGACGTTGCGCTCAAAGGCTTCGCCGGTACGCCCGTCAAAGAGCTGCACCTGCCCGCTGGAGGGGAGTCCGGCGAGTTTCAGCATGAACTTGATTTCTTCTTCCCTGGCGCCGTCGAACACGGGCGTGGCGAACGGCACGCCGATTTTCAGGTTTTCGGCCAGCTCCAGAATTTCCTTGTCGTTCAGGGATTCCAGATTTTCCGGCTTGCCCTTCTCGTTATAGATCCGGTCAAGGAAGGCGCGAATTTCGGCAATGTGCGCCTCACGGCGCAGCATGGCGCCAATCTGCTCGCCCAGTCCCTTCGCCGCCCAGCCCAGATGAACTTCAAGAATCTGCCCGACGTTCATCCGCGACGGCACGCCGAGCGGATTCAACACAATATCCACCGTGCGGCCATCGGCCATGTGCGGCATGTCTTCCACCGGCACAATGCGCGAGACAACACCCTTGTTGCCGTGCCGTCCGGCCATCTTGTCGCCGGGTTGCAGGCGGCGCTTGACGGCGACATACACCTTGACCATCTTCTGCACGCCCGGCGGCAGTTCGTCGCCCTGGGTGAGCTTTTTCTTCTTGATCTCGAAGGCTTCGTCAAAATCCTTGCGGGTCTGTTCCAGACCCTCGCGGATTTGTTCGAGCTTTTGCGCCACTTCGTCATCAGCGACGCGAATGTCGAACCAGTTGCGCGCGTCAATGCCGTCCAGATAATCCTGGGTGATTTCGGAACCCTTGGACAACCGCTTTGGCCCGCCATTGGCTTTTTTGCCGAGAATCAGATGCCGCACGCGGTCAAAGGCGTCGCGTTCGACAATCCGCATCTGGTCGGCCAGATCGAGCTTGTAGCCGCGCAGGTGGTCGTTGATGATCGACTGCGCCCGCTTGTCGCGCTCAATGCCCTCGCGGGTAAACACCTGCACGTCAATGATCGTCCCGGCAATCCCGGCGGGCACCTTGAGCGAAGTGTCCTTCACGTCGGAGGCTTTTTCGCCAAAGATGGCGCGCAGCAGTTTTTCTTCCGGCGTCAGTTGCGTTTCGCCCTTCGGCGTCACCTTGCCGACCAGCACATCACCAGCCTCGACTTCCGCGCCGATGTACACAATACCGGAATCATCAAGACGGGAGAGTTGCGCTTCGCCCAGCGAAGCGATGTCGCGGGTGATTTCTTCCGCGCCCAGCTTGGTGTCGCGGGCGACGACGGTGAGTTCCTCAATGTGAATCGAGGTGTAGCGGTCTTCGGCCACCACGCGCTCGGAAATCAGGATCGAGTCTTCGTAGTTGTAGCCGTTCCAGGGCATGAAGGCGATCAGCATGTTCTGCCCCAGCGCCAGTTCCCCCTTGTCGGTGGACGCGCCGTCGGCCACCACGTCGCCCTGGGCGATGATGTCGCCCACGCGCACCATCGGACGCTGGTTGATGTTGGTGTTCTGGTTGGAACGGGTGTATTTCACCAGATTGTAAATATCGACGCCGACTTCGCCCGCTTTCGCTTCCTCGTCATGGACACGCACCACGACGCGGGCCGCGTCGACATAATCGACCACGCCGCCGCGCAGGGCGACTACGGCGGTGCCGGAGTCGACCGCCACTGTGCGCTCAATGCCGGTGCCGACCAGCGGTTTTTCCGGGCGCAGGCAGGGCACAGCCTGACGCTGCATGTTCGCGCCCATCAGGGCGCGGTTGGCATCATCGTGTTCCAGAAAGGGAATCAGCGAAGCGGCCACGGAGACGATCTGGCCGGGAGCCACGTCCATGTAGTTGATGCGGGAAGGCTCGGCGAGAATGGTTTCGCCCTTTTCGCGGCAGGTGACAAAATCATCCGTCAGCGTGCCGCCCCCATCCAGCGCGGCATTCGCCTGCGCGATCACATACTGGCCTTCCTCAATGGCGGAGAGGTACTCGATCTGGTCGGTGACTTTGCTCTCTTCCACCTTGCGGTAGGCGGTTTCGATAAAACCGTAATGATTGACCTGCGCGTACAGCGCCAGCGAATTGATGAGACCGATGTTCGGGCCTTCCGGCGTTTCGATCGGGCAGACGCGACCATAGTGGGTCGGGTGCACGTCGCGCACCTCAAAACCGGCGCGTTCGCGGGTCAGGCCGCCGGGGCCGAGCGCGGAAACGCGACGTTTGTGGGTGATTTCCGAGAGCGGATTGGTCTGATCCATGAACTGCGAGAGCTGGCTGGAACCAAAGAATTCCTTGATTGCGGCGGAAATCGGCTTGGCGTTGATGAGGTCGTGCGGCATCAGGTTTTCCGATTCCGCCTGATTCAGCCGTTCCTTGACGGCGCGCTCCACCCGCACCAGCCCGGTACGGAACTGGTTTTCCGCCAGCTCACCCACCGAGCGCACACGGCGATTGCCGAGGTGATCGATGTCGTCAATGTCGCCGCGACCATTTCGCAATTCGACCAGCACCTTGATGACATCCACAATGTCATTCGGCGACAGGGTGAGCTGTTCGCGGGCATCGGCGCGCGCGCCCGCCTTTTTCAGCTTGTCGGCCAGCGCGCGGGCTTCCGTCTCCGTGGTGTTTTCGAGCACCGCGCAGGCGCCAAAAGGCAGTCGCGCGACAAGTTCCTGTATCCGCGCAAAGGGCAGTCCCGAGGCTTCGGCAAGATTCTTGAGCGCCGCTTCGGCCCGCGAATGAACGCCCTTCAACATCACCTTGTGTTCCGTCACATCCTCGCGGTTCAGGCGGCGATTGAATTTCATGCGCCCGACGGCCGACAGGTCGTAACGTTCGTCGGAATAAAAGAGGCTCTGGAAGAGGATTTCCACCGCTTCTTCGGTCGGCGGCTCGCCGGGGCGCATCATGCGGTAGATGGCGATGCGGGCGGCCAGACGGGAAGCCGTGTCATCATTACGCAGGGTTTGCGAAATGAACGCGCCGCGATCCAGATCGTTGGTGTACAGGGTCTGGATTTCTTCCACGCCGTTGGCGCGCAGCTTGTGCAGCAGCACTTCGCCGATTTCGTCATTCGCCTTGGCCAGCACTTCGCCCGTTTCCCTGTCGATCACCGGCACGGCGATGATGCGGCCCAGAATGAAATCGTCCGGCACGGCGAGCTTGGCGAGCTTGATGTTCTGCATGTCGCGGATATGCCGCGCGGTGATGCGCTTGTCCTTGGCGACAAGCAGCTTGCCGTCCGGCCCGTTGATGTCGAACCGCGCCATTTCGCCGCGCAGACGTTCGGGCACCACATCAAACTCGATGGTTTGCGCGCCAATGCGGAACGTGTCGAACTCGAAGAATTCCTGCAAGATTTCTTCCGGCGTCATGCCGAGCGCCATCAGGAGCGTGGTGACGGGCATCTTGCGCCGCCGGTCAACGCGGAAGAAGAGCGTGTCTTTCGGGTCGAATTCAAAATCGAGCCAGGAGCCGCGATAGGGAATGATGCGCGCCGAAAAGAGGAGCTTGCCGGAGGCGTGCGTCTTGCCGCGATCGTGCTCGAAAAAGATGCCGGGCGAGCGGTGCAGTTGCGAGACGATCACCCGTTCGGTGCCGTTGATGACGAAGGAGCCGTTTTCCGTCATGAGCGGAATTTCGCCCATGTACACTTCCTGTTCGCGCACTTCCTTGGCGGTGTCGGTGGCCGCTTCCCGGTCGAGAATCACCAGCCGCACTTTCGCCCGCAGGGAGGAGGCGTAGGTCAGGCCGCGCTGGTGGCATTCCTTCACGTCGAAGGCGGGGTCGCCCAGCATATAGCTCAGGAATTCCAGCCGGGCGTTGCCGGAGTGGGAAGTGATCGGAAAAATGGAAGTGAAAGCCGCTTGCAGCCCCTGATTTTTGCGCTTCACGACTGGCGTTTCCGCCTGAAGGAAATCGGCAAACGATGCCAGTTGGGTGGACAGAAGATACGGCACTTCCAGCACGTTTTCCCGCTTGGCAAAGCTCTTGCGGATGCGTTTTTTCTCGGTGTAGGAATAGGAGGAAGTAGAACTCATGGGTGCTCCGAGAGTAAAGACGAATAAAAAACAGTCAAACCAGCCGTCCGGCCAAGACCGGCGCTGGCGCAAAAAACAGAAACAGGCAAACAGAAATCGCCCCCAACGTCCCGCAGGCAGCGGGGACGCCCGAAAATGACTTGTGTTTGCCGTCTGACCAAGGTCGATCCGCCAAAAAGGTGCTGCTCAGTTGCTGCTCAAAATGTCGCCCAAAGGCTGCGACAGGGGAAAAGGGCTGGCGGCCAAAAAAACCGCCAGCCCAGGGGCAAGGGGTCGCTTACTTCAGCTCGACCTTGGCGCCCGCTTCTTCCAGTTGCTTCTTCAGGGCTTCTGCGTCTGCCTTGGAGATGCCTTCCTTGACGGGCTTGGGCGCGCCGTCGACGACATCCTTGGCTTCCTTCAGGCCCAGACCGGTCGCCGCACGCACGACCTTGATGACGTCCACCTTCTTGTCGCCCACGGCGGCAAGAATCACGGTGAATTCGGTTTGCTCTTCAACCGCAGCGGCAGCCGGACCGCCCTGGGCAGCAGGGGCCGCAAACGCGGCGGCGGAAACGCCGAACTTCTCTTCAAACGCCTTGACGAGGTCGTTCAGCTCGATCACGGTCAGATTGCCGACGGCGTCGAGAATGTCTTCTTTGGAAATTGCCATTTACATCACTCCTGGTGAAATCATAAAAAAAGGTTGGCCGATCAGGCGGCAGCAGGTTCGGCAGCCACTTCGGCGACGACTTCGGTCGCTGCGGATTCACTGCCAGCTTCGCGCTGCTTGGCCAGTGCCGCCACCACGGCAGCAAAGCCGGATACAGGCGCTTTCATGACGCCCAGCAGCCTGGCGAGCAGCTCTTCGCGGCCGGGGATGGAGGCCAGCGCTTGCACGCCCGCCTTGTCCAGCACCCTGCCGGCGTAGGAACCCGCCTTGATGACCAGCTTGTCGTTGGTTTTGGCGAAGTCGTTTAACACCCTGGCCGCCGCCACCGGATCTTCAGAAACACTGTAGATCAGGGGGCCGACCAACTGGTCGGCGAGACCGGCGAAGGGAGACCCCTCCACGGCGCGACGCACCAGCGTGTTCTTGAGGACGTGCAGATAAACGCCAGACGCGCGCGCCTTCTTTCGCAGCACGGTGATGTCTGCCACCCCGATACCCCGATATTCAGCGACAGCAAGGGTCTGGGCTTTGGCAATCTCTGCCGCAACCTCCGCCACAACCGCTTTTTTGTCTTCCAGATTGAGACCCACGGGTCTTTTCTCCTTTCAAGTCAAAACAGGACGAAAAAAATTCCCGTCCCTCCTTACGGCGACCTGAACCAGAAGCAAACCGGATTTTTACTTTCAAAATCCGGCCAAATCCTTGTTCTGGGCACACCGTCTACGCAGGCTGATGTTGCCGTTTAAGCGCCCGAAAAACCGGACGCGCCTGCGGTCTTTGACGACCTGTCGCTGCCCCATACCAACCGGGGCGGCGACAGCCCAAAGTCCTGCACTACTTTTTACGCCCCCGCGAGGCTGGCCTGGTCAATGTGTACACCCGGCCCCATCGTGCTGGCGACAGCGATTTTTTTCAGATACTGCCCCTTCGCGGAGGCGGGTCTGGCCTTGTTCAGCGCCTCAATCAGCGCCTTCAGGTTCTGCTCCAGCTTTTCTGCCGGGAAGGAAGCGCGGCCAATGGTGGCGTGAATGATGCCGCCCTTGTCGGTACGATATTGCACCTGACCGGCCTTGGCGTTCTGCACGGCGGTGGTGACGTCCATCGTCACCGTGCCCACCTTGGGGTTTGGCATCAGGCCGCGTGGGCCGAGAATCTGACCCAGTTGCCCCACCACGCGCATGGCGTCGGGGGTGGCGATGACCACGTCAAAATTGAGATTGCCCGCCTTGACTTCCGCCGCCAGATCGTCAAATCCGACGATGTCCGCGCCCGCCGCTTTCGCGGCCTCGGCCTTTTCGCCCTGGGCGAAGACGGCGACGCGCACGGTTTTGCCCGTTCCGGCCGGCAGCACGACAGAGCCGCGCACCAGTTGGTCGGATTTACGGGCGTCAATGCCGAGATTGACAGCCACGTCGATGGATTCGTCAAACTTGGCGGTGGCGGTTTCCTTCACCAGCGTCAGCGCTTCGGAGACGGCGTACAGCTTTTGCGCTTCCACCTTGGCGGCCAGCGCTGTTTGTCTTTTGGTCAGTTTGGCCATGATTACAGACCCTCCACTGTGACGCCCATGCTGCGCGCGGAACCGGCGATGGTACGCAGCGCGGCTTCCATGTCGGCGGCGGTCAGGTCGGGCTGTTTGGTCTTGGCGATTTCCTCGCACTGGGCGCGGGTGATCTTGCCGACCTTGTCGGTATGCGGCTTGGCGGAACCGGATTTGATGCCAGCGGCCTTCTTGATGAGAATGGTCGCGGGCGGGGTCTTCATCACGAAGGTGAAGGATTTGTCCGCAAAAGCGGTAATCACCACGGGAATGGGCAACCCCGGCTCAACGCCCTGGGTCTGGGCGTTGAACGCCTTGCAGAATTCCATGATGTTCAGCCCGCGCTGACCGAGCGCCGGACCGATCGGGGGCGAAGGATTTGCCTTGCCTGCCGGCACTTGCAACTTGATGTAGCCGATAATTTTCTTGGCCATGTGACTTCCTTGGTAAGTGAGTGATCGCGCGTGTTCGGGTCACACAACCCTACTGACGCTCCTCGAGCCGGAATTGAGGCTTCCGGTTTGCCTGTACAACCCTGCTAGGAAAAACTCTGCACAACTTCCAACCGTTCGGGTTGAGCCTGTCGAAACCCTTGATTTTACAGGGAATGCCCTTCGACAGAGCTTCAGGGCGAACGGGATTCATCAGAGGTTCTCTAATTCTTGGCGACCTGCGAAAACTCCAGTTCCACCGGCGTGGCGCGGCCAAAAATGCTGACGGAAACCCGCAGGCGGCTCTTTTCGTAATTGACGTCTTCGACATTGCCGTGAAAATCGGTAAACGGGCCATCCTTGACGCGCACGGTTTGCCCGACCTCGAACAACACCTTCGGACGCGGTTTTTGCGTGCTGTCCATCTGCTGCATGATGTCCGCGACTTCCTTGTCGGAAATCGGCGCGGGCTTCGTGGCGGTGCCGCCAATAAACCCCATCACCTTGGGCGTGTCCTTGACGAGGTGCCAGGATTCGTCGCACATGTCCATTTCCACCAGCACATAGCCGGGGAACAGTTTGCGCTCGGTAATGGACTTCTGCCCATTTTTCATTTCCACGACTTCCTCGACCGGCACCAGAATGCGGTTGAACATCCCGGCAATCTCCGAGCGCTCGATGCGCTCCGCCAGGGAACGCTGTACGCTTTTCTCAAAGCCGGAATACACATGGACAATATACCAGCGCATACTCATGGCGTTTCCCAACCCAGAATCCACTTGTACAACACGTGTTCCAGTGATTTGTCGCTCAAAAACAGGAAAACCGCCATCACAACGACAAAAACAAACACCAGACCGGTCATTTGCAGGGCTTCCTTGCGGGTCGGCCAGACGACCTTGCGGGTTTCCTCATACGCCTCGCGGCCCAGCGTCACGACGCGCAAGCCCGCTTCCGTGCGCCAGGCGACGCCGGTCGCCGCCACAAGACCCGCCAGCACCGCCAGCACCCGCAACACCAAAACCTGCTCAGAGAGCAGGTAGTATCCGGCCACGCCAGCCGCCAGCAACAAAAGCGCCAGCCCAAACTTGATTTTGTCGGCCATATTCTTCTTCAAAAATCCCTGATGAAAGGGGATGAAAATGGCAGGGGCAGAGGGAATCGAACCCCCAACCTTCGGTTTTGGAAACCGATGCTCTGCCAATTGAGCTATACCCCTGCGGCAGAAACACGACAAGGCATCCCCAGTGGGACGCCTTCCCGTTTTGGCAAACGCCAGATTACTCGATGACCTTGGCAACCACGCCCGCGCCGACGGTACGACCGCCTTCACGGATGGCGAAGCGCAGACCTTCTTCCATCGCAATGGGGGCGATCAGCTTCACGGTGATGCTGACGTTGTCCCCCGGCATGACCATTTCCGTGCCTTCCGGCAGGGTAATCGCGCCGGTGACGTCGGTGGTGCGGAAGTAGAATTGCGGACGGTAGTTGGCGAAGAACGGGGTATGGCGTCCGCCTTCGTCCTTCGACAGCACGTAGATTTCGCCCGTGAAGTGGGTGTGCGGGGTGATGCTGCCCGGCTT
>JAITNI010000156.1 GCA_031290535.1 Zoogloeaceae bacterium | reverse complement strand
CATTATTTGTTCACGGAGGAAGAAAAAGCAGCATTTCTGCAAATTGAACCGCAGGCGGAAAAATGGTTCAAACCGTGGATAGGCTCGCACGAATTCATCAACAGATATTTTCGCTATTGTCTATGGCTTGGGGATTGCGAGCCGTCCGATCTGCGGAAAATGCCGGAGGTGATGAAGCGCGTTGAGGCGGTTAAAAAATTCAGGCTTGACAGCAAAAGCGAAGGGACACGCAAAATTGCGAATACGCCCCGCCGGTTTCATGTTGAAAATATGCCGAATTCGACTTTTGTGGTGATTCCAGAGGTCTCGTCGGAAAAACGGGAGTATATACCGATTGGTTTTATCTCGCCCGGTATTCTGGCAAGCAATCTGGTGAAAATTATTCCAGAGGCAACGCTGTACCATTTTGGAGTCCTGACCTCCAATGTCCATAATGACTGGATGCGGGCGGTTGCCGGGCGGCTCAAAAGCGATTACCGCTATTCAAAGGACATCGTCTACAACAATTTCCCCTGGCCGGAAGCGACAGACGTGCAAAAATCCGCCATTGAAAGCGCGGCACAGGCCGTGCTGGATGCGCGGGCGCTGTTTCCCGCCAGCAGCCTCGCCGATCTCTACGATCCGCTTGCCATGCCGCCAGAATTATTGAAAGCGCACAAAACGCTGGATAAAACCGTGATGCAGGCTTATGGGTTTTCGCCCAAAGCCAGCGAGGCCGAAATGGTCGCGGCGCTGATGGAACGCTATCAGGCGTTGATCGGGAAGAGCGGATAACTCCGCGCGAAACGCAGCAAATTTGGCGCTTTGTGCGATTGCCCGGCGAACAGTCTTCGTCTCCCCGCGCTCAAAACTCAGCCGTGTCCGGGTGGGGGCCGTTGCGGCCTTGCGGGGTTTTTAGTGCGTCCAGTCGCGCCTGGTCGTCGGCCGTCAGGGAAAAATCGAAGACGGCGAAGTTTTCCTGAATCCGTTCGGGATGCACCGATTTGGGAATGACCAGCAGCCTCTTTTCGAGGTGCCAGCGAATCACCACCTGCGCCGCCGTTTTTTTGTGTTGGCGGGCAATGTCGCGCACCGTCTCGTTCTGGAGCAACGCTCCTTGCCCAAGCGGACTCCAGGATTGCGTGAGAATGCCGTGTTCGGCGTGGAACGCCCGCAATTCGGGTTGCGGAAAGTCCGGGTGCAGTTCAATCTGGTTGACCGACGGGATAACGCCTGTTTCGGCGATGATGCGTTGCAGGTGCGGAATCTGAAAATTGGAGACGCCAATCGAACGCGCCCGCCGTTCTTCTTTCAGGCGAATCAGGGCGCGCCAGCTATCAAGGTAACGCCCCTGACGCGGCGCGGGCCAGTGAATCAGGTACAGGTCGACATCGTCGAGCTGAAGCCGCCGCAGGCTTTCATCAAAGGCGCGCAGGGTTTCATCAAACCCCTGACGGCTGTTCCAGAGTTTGGTGGTGACAAAAAAATCCTCACGCGGCAGGCCGGAGGCGCGCAAGCCTGCGCCAACGCCGCTTTCATTTTCGTATGCCGCCGCCGTGTCGATCAACCGGTAGCCCGCCGCCAGCGCGGCGCGCACGCTTGCCGCCGCTTCGGAATCCGGCGTTTGCCAGGTGCCCAGACCCAGCTGGGGAATCCGCCCGCCATCATTCAAGGGAAGCCTGGGTTGCGTCATGATGCGCTCCTGAAATGGAAGAGAAAAACAAAAGTCTAGTCTCATTCCAGAAAAAGGGCTATCTGCATTTCATGAATTGCATTGCAGAAATCCGGCATGGCAGACGACAGCGGGAAGGCTATTTGCTTATGCTCACATATTCTTTTTCCGGCGCGGAAAAACCCGGCATCATGGCGGGGATTTCATTGTTTCCGCAAGGATGTTCGCATGTCGTGTTTTTCCCCTGCCGTTGAGGCCGAAACCATTCTGGTCGTGCCCGGATGGCACAACAGCGCCCCCGGCCACTGGCAAAGCTGGTTTGAGGAAGTCGTGCCGCACACCGCCCGCGTGCAGCAGGAAAACTGGGAACAGCCGCAACTCTCCGTCTGGGCGCATCCCGTGCGGCAGGCGCTGGAACAGGCAGCAGGCCCGGTGTGGGTGGTCGCGCACAGTTTTGGCTGTCTGGCCTCGGTGGCTGCCACCCGCCGCCTGCCGCCGTCCCTCAGGAAAAAAATCAGGGGCGCGTTGCTGGTTGCCCCGGCAGACCCGGCGCGGTTTCAGATTTCCGCTGAGGCGCTCTCGGAGACGCTCCCTTTTCCGACCCGTGTCGTTGCCAGCGCCAACGATCCGTGGGTATCGCTGGATACCGCCCGCCAGTGGGCCGGAATCTGGGGCAGCGACTTTATCAATGTCGGGACACTCGGCCACATCAACATCGACTCCGGCCACGGCCCCTGGCCCGACGCGCTGGCGCATTTTGCGGCTTTGCGGCGCAAAAGCGCGTAAGCCGGTTTTCAGAGCCGTTCCCCCCCCCCCGCACTCATCCGTTCGCCCTGAGCCTGTCGAAGGGCGGCGCGGCGTTTGCCCGCAAAATCCGTGTTACGATCGCAGTCTAACGTCGGCTTGCTGTGCGGGCTGCCATTTTGAGTCACTTCCCAAACTGACCCGAGGAGATTTTGGTGAACAAAAAAATTATCGCACTGGTGATTGCTGGCGTATTGGTCGGCATTGTTCTTACGGTGACTGCGGTCGTCTTTATCCAAGATGATACCTTTATGGGAGCGCCCATGCCACCTGACGGAGCTGAAAAGCTGAAAGAAGCGCAAGAAGACAATGACAATTTAGCTCACAAAGCATGTGTGAATGTTGCCAAATCCAGCGGCGGGATGAGTCAGTCTGAGGCAGAAAAGTTCTGCAACAACGATTGAATTCTGATAGCATTTAGCATGATGTGGGATTGGTGCAACAAACGAAATCCAAGGCCATGCCCGACGTTTATTGCGAGAAAAACGCGCCAAACAGGTTTCAGGCTATTTTTTCGCTCACGATGC
>JAITNI010000102.1 GCA_031290535.1 Zoogloeaceae bacterium | reverse complement strand
CCACCGACCGGCTGTCTGCCTTTGATGTCATCCTGCCCGACCCGATTCCCCGCAAGGGGCAGGTGTTGACGGCGCTGGCGGATTTTTGGTTTCAGAAACTGAGCCACATCATTCCCAATCAACTGACGGGCGTTGCGCCGGAATCGGTCGTCGCGCCAGAGGAAATCGCGCAGGTTCGGGGGCGCGCCGTGGTTGTCCGGCGTTTGAAACCGCTGCCGATTGAAGCGGTGGTGCGCGGCTATCTGATTGGTTCCGGCTGGAAGGATTACCAGAGTACCGGCGCGGTGTGCGGCATTCCCCTGTTGTCCGGCCTCAGGATGGCCTCCCGCCTGCCGAAGCCGATTTTTACGCCCGCCACCAAAGCCGAGGCAGGCGCGCATGATGAAAATATTTCGCTGGCGGCGGCGCAATCCCTGTGCGCCGCTGCGCTGGCATCCGATCTGGCGGGGACGGGCAAAACCGGCGCGGAGGTGTTCTCCCAGGCGCATCAGGCCGCGCTCGCGCTGTATCAGGAGGCTGCCGCTTACGCGCTGGAGCGCGGCATCATCATTGCCGATACCAAGTTTGAGTTTGGGATTGACAAGGCAGGAAGCGTCTACCTGATCGACGAGGCGCTGACCCCGGATTCCTCGCGCTTCTGGCCGACGGATGCCTATCAGGAAGGCGTCAGCCCGCCCAGTTTCGACAAGCAGTTTGTGCGCGATTATCTGGAAACGCTGGACTGGAACAAACAGGCGCCCGCCCCCCATCTGCCCGCCGGGGTAATCGAAAAAACAGCGGCCAAGTACGTGGATGCCTGCGAACGCCTGACCGGGCGTCCCCTGCCCCTGTTGTAAGCGCCTCCAATGACCCCACCACAAAAAAATCCCCTGCTGCAAACGCCCGGCCTGCCGCCCTTTGGCGACATTGCCCCGGAGCACGTGCAACCCGCCCTGCATCATTTGCTCGCCGAAGCCCGCGCTCTGCTGGCCTCGTTGACTTTGCCCAAAACCCCCGCCACCTGGGCCGATTTTGCCGCGCCCATGAGCGCGGGACTGGAGCGCCTTTCCTGGGCCTGGGGCATTGTCGGTCATCTGCATTCGGTCTGCGATACCCCTGTCTGGCGCGACGCCTACAATGCCCTGTTACCGGAAGTCAGCCGTTTTTACAGCGAACTGGGTCAAAATCTGGCGCTGTTTGAAAAATACAAGGCACTCGCCGCCAGTGCCGGGTTTGCGGCCTTAAGTCCGGCGCAGCGGCGCGTGGTGGACAACGAAATCCGCGATTTTCGCCTCTCCGGCGCGGAATTGCCGGAGGCGGATAAACCCCGCTTTCAGGCCATTCAGGAAGAACTTTCCCAACTCGCCGCAAAGTTTTCGGAAAATCTGCTTGACGCCACCAACGCCTTTGCCGAGATTGTCACCGACGAAACCGATCTGGAAGGCTTGCCCGCCGATGCCCGCGAGGCCGCCCGCGCCGCCGCTGCCGCAGAGGGCAAAACAGGCTGGAAATTCACCCTGCACATGCCTTCCTATCTGCCGGTGATGCAGTACGCCCAAAACCGCGCCCTGCGCGCCCGCCTGTACCGCGCCTATGCCACGCGAGCCTCGGAATTTGCCGATTCCGGCAGCCTGCCGGAATGGGACAACACCCCCCTCATCACCCGTCTCCTGAGCTTGCAGCGCGAAGAAGCCCGCCTGCTCGGCTATCCCCACTACGCGGCGGTCTCCCTCGTCCCCAAGATGGCGGAATCGCCCGCCGAAGTGCTGGAATTTTTGCGCGACATGGCGGCAAAAGCAAAACCCTTCGCAGAGCAGGACATCCAGGCATTGCGCGACTTTGCCGCCCGCGAACTGAATCTGCCCGAACTGGCTCCCTGGGATGTGGCCTACGCCTCGGAAAAACTGTTGCAGGCCCGCTACGCTTTTTCCGAACAGGAAGTGAAGCAATATTTTACCGAGCCGAAGGTGATCGGCGGCCTGTTTCATGTCGTCGAAACCCTGTTCGGCGTGCGGATTTTGCCCGACACCGCGCCGGTCTGGCAGGAGGAGGTGCGTTTTTATCGCATTGAAAATCAGGCCGGGGCGCTCATCGGCCAGTTCTATCTGGATTTATATGCCCGTGAAACCAAGCGCGGCGGCGCGTGGATGGATTCTGCCCTGAGCCGCAAACGGCATTCCACGGGCGAGATTCAGACGCCCATCGCCTACCTGAACTGCAATTTTTCGCGCCCTCTGGGCGACAAACCGGCCACTTTCACCCATGACGAAGTGATGACCCTGTTCCACGAAGCCGGGCATGGCTTTCATCACCTGCTCACCGAGGCGGAGGAACTGGGCGTTTCCGGCATCAGCGGCGTGGAGTGGGACGCGGTGGAACTGCCGTCGCAATTTCTGGAAAATTTCTGCTGGGAATGGGACGTGGTGCGCCACATGACCGCCCACGTCGACAGCGGCGAAGCCTTGCCCCACAGCCTGTTTGAAAAAATGCGCGCCGCCCGGAATTTCCAGAGCGGCATGATGACCGTGCGCCAGATCGAGTTTGCCCTGTTCGACATGCTGCTGCATGTCGATTTTGACCCGGATCAGGATTCCATTCTGGCGCTGCTCGCCGAGGTGCGTCAGGAAGTGGCGGTGCTGTTTCCGCCGGAATGGCATCGTTTTCCCAACAGTTTTTCGCATATTTTTGGCGGCGGTTACGCGGCGGGTTATTACAGTTACAAATGGGCCGAAGTGCTCTCCGCTGACGCCTACGCCGCCTTTGAGGAGACCGGAAATCCCCTGGATCCAGCCACGGGACGGCGTTTTCTGGCGGAAATTCTTGCCGTGGGCGGGGCGCGCCCGGCGCTGGAATCCTTCCAGGCGTTCCGGGGTCGCGCGCCAAAACCGGATGCATTGTTGCGTCATAGTGGTATGATTTCACAGTAATTTTTACAAGGAGTGCATCATGATGAAGTCGAGAGTTCAAGTTTTGACCCGTTTTGTGAGCGCGGGCATCCTCGCGCTGGCTTGCTGCGCCGCCGCCCAGGCTCAGACCTGGCGGTGGACGGATACTTCCGGGCGCACCGTGTATAGCGATCTGCCGCCGCCGGGCAACGCCCGTAATGTGGTGCGGATCAGTTCGGGCGGCAACAACGAGTACAGCAACGAGGAACTGCCCTTTGCCACCCGGCAGGCGGCCCAAAAATACCCGGTGACGCTCTATACCGGCGCCAACTGCGACCCCTGCACCCAGGCACGCGAACTGCTGAACAAACGCACCATTCCCTTTACTGAAAAGTCGGTGCAAAGCGAGGCGGACATCAACGAACTCGTCGCGCAGGTCGGCGGCAAAACCTTGCCCGGTCTCAGGGTCGGTTCGCAAAAAGTACAGGGTTTTGAGCCGTTCACCTATAACAACGTGCTGGATTTGGCGGGCTATCCCAAAGCGTCAGCAGGCAGCACCCTCCCGCCACCATCGCCCCCGCAGCCAGGCCTCACCCTCACACCAGGAACGCGCCAGCCAGTACCGCCTCAATGAAACTGGCGACCTGGAACGTCAATAGCCTCAAGGTGCGTCTGCCGCACCTGCTGGACTGGCTGGCCGTCCAGCAGGCAGAGGTGGTGTGTCTTCAGGAAACCAAACTGGAAGACGCCCATTTTCCCCGTGCCGAAATCGAAGCCGCCGGGTATCACGTCGCTTTCAGCGGCCAGAAAACCTACAACGGCGTTGCCCTGCTGGCGCGTTCGGAAATCCGCGACGTTGTGGCAGGCAACCCGCATTTTCCCGACGCGCAAAAACGCCTGATCGCGGGCACGGTCAATGGCGTTCGGATTCACTGCGCCTATGTGCCCAATGGTCAGGCGGTCGGTTGCGACAAATACGCCTACAAGCTCGACTGGCTGGAAAAGCTCTGCCATTGGATAGAAGAAGAACTGGCGCAACACGCACAACTGGCGCTCTGCGGCGACTTCAACATCGCGCCGGAAGACCGGGACATCCACGCCCCCGCCCAATGGGCCGGAGGCATTCTCTGCTCCGCGCCCGAACGGGCCGCTTTCCAGTCGCTGCTGGATTTGGGGCTGGCGGACAGTTTTCGCCTGTTTGAGCAACCCGAAAAAAGTTTTTCCTGGTGGGATTACCGCCAGTTGGGCTTTCAGAAAAATCAGGGGTTGCGAATCGACCACCTCCTGCTCTCCAAACCGCTGACCCAACGCTGCATCGCCGCCGGCATCGACCGCACGCCGCGCAAATGGGAACGCCCCTCCGACCACGCCCCGGCCTGGGCAACGCTGGCCTCCGCATGAAAAAATGCTTGTCGCGCTGCTGGTTTTTCCGGGCGGCGCCAGCGACGGTCTGTTTGACCGCCATCTCCGCGAATATTTTGTGCGAGTAAAATGACCTGCCCCGTTTTTTTCTGAGATTTGATGATGGATGCTTTTCTGGTCGCCACCGGCATTGTGGCGCTGGCTGAAATCGGCGACAAAACCCAACTGCTTTCCTTGGTGCTGGCGGCGCGCTATAAACGTCCCTGGCCCATCATTCTGGGCATTTTTGTGGCGACGCTGGCCAATCACGCGCTGGCGGGCGCGGTGGGAAACTGGCTGACCGCCCTGATGGGGCCGGTTGTCCTGCGCTGGACGCTGGGGGTCTCTTTTCTGGCGATGGCGGTCTGGATGCTGATCCCGGACAAACTGGACGACGGAGAAACCCAAACCGCGCCCCGCTTCGGGGTCTTCGGCACCACGCTGATGGTATTTTTTCTGGCCGAAATGGGGGACAAAACCCAAGTGGCGACCGTGGCGCTGGCCGCCCGCTATCCTGACTTGCTGGCGGTGGTGGCGGGTACGACGCTCGGCATGATGATCGCCAACGTCCCCGCTGTGCTGGCTGGCGAAAAACTGGCCGCCAAACTCCCCACCCGCCCCCTGCACGCCCTCGCCGCCGCCATTTTTGCCGCATTGGGGCTGTATGCCCTGTGGGGCGGCGTTGGCGCGTAAAAGAACGCCTCACTCCTAGATAGTGTCATCACGAGATACCGACCCACAGCGCAATGCATCATCGTATTTGTACGGCAGCAAGGAAAGATGTGAGTTTTTTG
>JAITNI010000047.1 GCA_031290535.1 Zoogloeaceae bacterium | reverse complement strand
GCGGACTGGTTGGCGCGGACGGCGCGACCCACCACGGCAGCTACGACCTCTCCTTTTTGGCCTGCATCCCCAATCTGGTCATCATGACCCCGGCGGACGAAGCCGAATGCCGCCGGATGTTTTCCACCGCCCACCAGTTGAACGCCCCCGCCGCCGTGCGTTATCCGCGCGGCAGCGGCACGGGGATAGCGCCAGAAACCAATCTGGAAACCCTGCCCGTCGGCAAGGGCGTATTGCTGCGCGAAGGCACTGACGTCGCCCTGCTCGCCTTCGGCAGCAGGGTCGCGCCCGCGCTGGCGGCTGGCGAAACCCTCCACGCCAGCGTCGCCAACATGCGCTTCGTTAAACCGCTGGACGCCGATCTGGTCGAACAACTGGCGCGCCAGCACACGCTTCTGGTCAGCATCGAGGAAAACGCCGTGATCGGCGGCGCAGGTTCAGAAATCGCCCGCGTACTGGAAGAACGAAAAATCCCTACCCCCCTCCTGCGCCTGGGTCTGCCCGACCGTTTTATCGAGCACGGCGAACAGTCCGAACTGCTCGCGGAGCTTGGGCTGGATGCAAAGGGGATTGTGGGGGCGGTGCGGGCGTTTCGCAACACCGCGACATAACCCGGCATGTTGCACAAGTACAGGTTGAGGGGGAAGAAATGAAACTGTTTTGTGATAAATGCAAATGTGAGTTTGTTCCATCTCCAGACCAGATGGAACATCTCAAAAACTCGCAAAGCAAAGGCATGAAATTTATCATGATTGCCTGCTCTTTATGCGGCAGAAGCTTTCCCATGAATCCAATGTCCACGAAATCGCCGGACGCCAATAAAAAAATCGGCGATGGTCTGAGATGCCCATGCAAAACCTGCTCTGGAATCATCTCATACGTTGAAGATGCTACAGGGTTTTGGGGGTGTGGAGAATGCGGCACAGTATGGTTTGACAAGAACGATTTGTTCAGAGAGATTGAAAATATCTCCAGGCGATACAGTTATCGAAGGAAGGTTTATGTCAAAGACAAAAACTTTGGATTTTTACCCGTTGATCTGGAAAAAGAGCCAAAAAATTACGAAAATTTGGTTGAAAGTGAATGGAATGACAAGCCATAGGCACGGCAGGTTAAGCCACAGGCCGACCATAACCCGGCGCTTTCTATCCGGTCGGCATCACGCTGAAGACTCGCCTCCCCGCCAAAACCAATCCTGTTAAAATCCCTCCTCAGGCTTCAGACTAGGCTTCAGCCCCCAAAAGGAAAAAAACAATGACCCTCCCCCCCAGCATCCCCGACGTGCAGAGTTCGGAAGATACCCGCCAGCTTGCCATCAACAAGGTTGGCATCAAGTCCATTCGCCATCCCATCCGGGTCAGCGACAAGAATCGCGGCGTGCAGCATACCATCGCCACTTTCAACATGTACGTGGGCTTGCCGCACAATTTCAAAGGCACGCACATGTCCCGCTTCGTGGAAATCCTCAATAGCCACGAGCAGGAAATGTCCGTGGAAAATTTTCCCGCCATGTTGAAAGAGATGGTCGAACGGCTGGAAGCCGCAACCGGCCACATCGAGATGAGTTTTCCCTACTTCATCAACAAGGCCGCCCCGGTTTCCGGTGTGCAGAGCCTGATGGATTATGACGTCACCTTCATCGGCGACATTGCCGACGGCAAGATCACTACCCGCCTGAAAGTCGTGATTCCCGTTACCAGTCTTTGCCCGTGCTCCAAAAAAATCTCCGAACGCGGCGCGCACAACCAGCGTTCGCATGTCACCGTCACCGCCCGCACCAGCAAATTCATGTGGATTGAGGAAATTGTGGCGCTCGTGGAGCGCGAAGCCTCCTGCGAGCTGTACGGCCTCCTGAAACGCCCGGACGAAAAATTCGTCACCGAACGCGCCTACGACAATCCCAAATTTGTTGAAGACATGGTGCGCGACGTCGCCGCCCGTCTGAACGTCGAACCGCGTGTGCTGGACTACATCGTGGAATCGGAAAATTTCGAGTCCATCCACAACCATTCCGCCTATGCCCTGATCGAGCGGGATAAAACGGCGTGAAAATGAAAGGCCTGGCAGTCCTCTGGGCGCGGCTTTATCAAATAGGGGTGTGGACGCTTTCCGGCAGAAAAAAGAGGTACGCGGAAAAGATGGAACGCCTCCTGACTTCATTCCAGGAAATCGAAGCGCCCGCCCTGTCCGCCCCATAACGCCTGCCGCCTCAAGTTTTTCGCTTTTCTGCCGCTAAAACAGGCAGGAGGGTTTTCATTCATGAAACTGGCGCAACTGTCTCTGGCCCTGCCCGCACGGCGGGAGTCGGCATCCGCCCCATCCCGGCTTGGCCCCCGGCGGGTCACCGCCCTCGCCCGGCTGGAAAGAGACCCCGATTATGCCTTGCGGGAATTACTCAATGCCGTGCAGGCACTGGCGCAAGGCCCGTTTCAGGGCGAACGCGAAGCGCAACAAGCCGCTTGCGTCCTGGCCGAAGAATTGAGACAACTGGGCGCAAACGCCACACGCCTGCTTTGTCCCGCCCCTCTGTCAGAATCTCTGCATTCCAGCAACCGGCTAGTGACAAAGGCATAATTTCATTTCGCAATAAAAACTGGATGTTCCCAACCTGTAGGGGTGCGTTGCACACGCCCTGGGCGGACGCAATCCGCCCCTGCGTCCCATGCGAAGACATGCTATAGATGTTCCCATAATTTTCCGTTCGTGGTGAGCCTGCCTCTCCTCCCGTTCTTGGTGAAGCCCTGTCGAACCACGCCCAACGACCGAGCTTCAGGGCGAACGGGTGAATGAATGATTGTGGGAATCACTATATGCCGCTGCCCGCGCCCGCAATTGTCCGCAGCCGCCGTCAATCTCCTGTCCGGCGGAATGGCGGATGCGGGTGAGGATGCCGTGCTGGTTGAGCTGGCGGGTCAGGTGGATGATGCGGCTCAACTCGGGACGCCGGAGCGGCAAAGCGCCCTGCGCCAATGCGTCGGAAGTCGCGTTGTAGGGAATGAAGTTCAGCATGGCGTATTTGCCCTTCAGAAGCCGGACAATCTCCGCCAGTTCCGCGTCGCTGTCATTAATGCCCGCCAAGAGCGTCCATTGATACTGGATGGGATAGCCGCTGAAACGGGCGTAGCGCTCGCCCGCATCCACCAGCGCTTCCGGGGCGAGGACGGGCGCTTTGGGCAGCAGGGCGGCGCGGGTTTTGAGGTGGGCGCTATGGAGCGAGAGCGCCAGCGCGGGGCGCACACGCTGACGGAACAACGCCTCAAAAAGCCGCATGTCGCCGACGCTGGAAATGACCAGATTCTTGTGCCCGATGCCGCCCAATGTGCCGAGCGTTTCAATGGCTTCCAGCACATGCGCGAGATTGTGCGCCGGTTCGCCCATGCCCATGAACACCACGCGCCGCACCGAACGGCGCTGGCGGGCCAGCACCACCTGCGCCAGAATCTCGCTGCTGTCGAGTTGTCGCAGCAGACCGCTTTTGCCAGTCATGCAAAACACGCAACCCACCGCGCAGCCTACCTGCGTGGAAACACACACGCCGTCGCGGGGCAGCAGCACACTCTCGATGCGCTGCCCGTCGGCCAGACCCAGGAGCAGGCGAATGGAGCCATCCTCGGCGGGGTGTTCGGAAACCACTTGCGCCAGCGTATGCAGCCGCGCCGCGCATTCTGGCAAGGCCAGACGCAGGGATTTTGCAAAACAGCGTTCAACGGGCTGGTTGGCGGGGCCGGACTCCAGCGGCAAAGCGTGCAGCCAGGCGCGTAAAATCCGCTCGATGTGCGCGGGTTTCGCGCCCTGATCGACGAGGCTTTGGCGCAGTTGGGAGAGAGAAACGGGGGGCATGGGATACCTGAACGACGAGGGAATCTCTGAATATCGCTATTTCCACGATTTCCCGTTCGTGGTGCGCCTGTCTTTTCCGTTCGTGGTGAGCCTGTCGAACCACGCCCTTCGACAGCGCTTTAGGGCGAACGGGCGGAGGAATTATTGTGGGAATCGCTATGCCCTGAGCTTGGTCGAAGGGCATTCTCTGTAAAAACAAGGGCTTCGACAGAGCTTCAGCCCGAACGGTTGGGGGTTGCTCAGAAACGGTTGGGGGTGTCCAGAGTTTCCCGAACGGGGTCTGGCGTGTGAGATACCCACCTGATGCCGCCCCCCAAGCCACACCCGAAAAACCCGGAACGCAGTTTGGAGGGAAGGCAAGGAGGATGGTTTCAATTCCTGATCTTCTCCGTTACCACCAGCGCCGTCAGGTTCAGGAGGCGGCGCACGGAGGTGGAGGAGGTCAAAATATGCACGGGTTTGTCCGCGCCCATCAGGATGGGGCCGATGGTGACGCCTTCGCTGCCGGTCATCTTGATGAGGTTGTAGGAGATGTTGGCGGCGTCCAGATTCGGCATTACCAGCACGTTGGCCTCCCCGGTCAGGGGAGAATCCGGTTCGGAGAGGTTGCGGATTTTTTCGAGCAGGGCGCTGTCGCCGTGCATTTCGCCGTCCACTTCCAGATCGGGCGCTTGCGCGCGCACCAGTTGCAGGGTTTCGCGCATCTTGAGGGCGGAGGCGGAAGGGGCGGAGCCAAAATTGGAGTGCGAGAGCAACGCCACCCTGGGCGTCAGGCCGAAGCGGCGCACGGTTTCCGCCGCCATCAGGGTGATGTCGGCCAGTTGTTGCGCGTCCGGGTTTTCGTTGACGTGGGTGTCGCAGATGAACAGCGCCCGACCCGGCAACAGCAGGTGATTGACGGCGGCCAGGGTCTGATGTCCCGGCGCTTTGCCGATGATGTCTTCGACATGGCGCAGGTGTTCCGCGAAGGTGCCGGTCGCGCCGCAAATCATGCCGTCCGCGTGGCCGAGCTTCAACAGCAGCGCGCCAAAGAGGGAGCTGTCACAGCGCGTCCGCTTGCGGGCGATTTCGGGCGTGACGCCCCGGCGCTTCATCAGTTGGTGATAGGTTTTCCAGCACGCCTCAAAGCGCGGGTCGGTGTCGGGATTGATGATTTCAAAATCCACCTCAGGCCGCATTTTCAGGCCGATTTCCTGCAAACGCTGGTCGATGGTCTGCGGACAGCCAATCAGAATGGGGCGCGCCAGTTTTTCTTCCAGTACCGCCTGCGCGGCGCGCAACACCCGGCTGTCCTCGCCTTCGGCGTAAATGACGCGCCGGTTGGGCATCTGGCGGGCGGCCTGAAAAATGGCGCGCATTCCCGCGCCGGTCTGGTAAATGAATTCGGTCAGGCGTTGCCGGTAGGCCGCCCAGTCGGTAATCGGGCGCGTCGCCACGCCGGAATCCATCGCCGCCTGCGCCACGGCGGGAGCGATCTTGACGATCAGGCGCGGGTCAAAGGGCTTGGGAATCAGGTATTCGCGGCCAAATTCCAGTTGATGTCCGGCGTAGGCCATCGCCACTTCGTCGACCACTTCGGCTTCCGCCAGTTCGGCAATGGCGCGCACGCAAGCGAGCTTCATTTCCTCGGTGATGCGCGTCGCGCCCACATCCAGCGCACCCCGGAAAATAAAGGGGAAGCACAGCACATTATTGACCTGATTGGGATAATCGGAACGCCCGGTGGCGATGATGGCGTCGGGCCGCGCCTGTTGCGCGAGTTCGGGCAGAATTTCCGGCGTTGGATTGGCGAGCGCGAACACCAGCGGATTGGGAGCCATGCGGGAAACCATTTCGGGCTTCAGCACCCCGGCGGCGGAAAGCCCTAAAAACACGTCGGCATCGTGAATGGCGTCGCCCAGCGTGCGCTCTTCCGTGACGCGGGCGTAGCGGGCCTTGGTGGCGTCCAGCTTTTCGTCGCGCCCGACCCAGACCACGCCCTTGGAATCGCACAGGGTGATGTTTTCCTTCTTCACGCCCAGATCGCACCACAGATTGAGGCAGGAAATGGCCGCCGCGCCCGCGCCGGAACAGACCACCTTGATCTCCCCAATTTGCTTCCCCACCACCTTGAGGCCATTCAGCATGGCGGCAGAGGAGATGATGGCCGTGCCGTGCTGGTCGTCATGGAAGACGGGGATTTTCATCCGCTCTTTCAGTTTTTGCTCAATGTAAAAACATTCGGGCGCCTTGAGGTCTTCCAGATTGATGCCGCCCAGCGTCGGCTCCATCGCGGCGATGATGTCGATCAGCTTGTCCGGGTCGTTTTCCGCCAGTTCGATGTCGAACACGTCAATATTGGCGAATTTCTTGAACAGGCAGCCCTTGCCCTCCATCACCGGTTTGGCGGCCAGGGGGCCGATGTTGCCCAGACCGAGCACGGCAGTGCCGTTGGTGATGACGCCGACCAGATTGGCGCGGGAGGTGAATTCGGCGGCGGTGGCCGGAGATTCCACAATGGCGTCGCAGGCGGCGGCCACGCCGGGAGAATAGGCAAGCGCCAGATCGCGCTGGTTGGTGAGGCTTTTGGTCGAGCGGACGGAAATCTTGCCGGGGGTCGGGAAACGGTGATACTCCAGCGCGGCGTCGCGCAAATTCTGTTCCATGCTGTTTTCCTTCGGATTCAGGAGACCCGCGCCGATGAGAATCAGGGGAGCGGGAAAACTCGCAAAGATACTGCAATCACGCGGGCAAGTGAAGCGCAGGATGCAAGTTTTGCGATAAAAAGCATGAAATTTCAGGCTTTTATCGCAAAAGTGACCACAAACTGTTGTAAAAAATTTTCCCCTTTTCATCCTCCCCTGACCAGGGGGATTTATCAGGGAAGCGCGCGACAGCCCCTTACTTGTCTTTTGCCGCCGCCTCCACCAGTTCATGCAGGTGAGCAAAAAATTGTTGGGCGTGGAGGCCGCCCTTGATGTCGCGGCCTTCCAGACCGACATCAAACACTTTCTGGATGTCCTGCCGGGTGTACCAGACATAGCCGCTGTTTTTTTGCCAGTCGGCCACCTTGCGCTGGATGGCGTCCGTGTCCTCGCCGTGTTTGACGCCTTCGTTGTCTTCCGTGCCGCAAATCAGGGTATGCACATCGCGGGCGACCTGCCGGGGGTCGTCGTAATAATGCGAGTAATCATTAGTCATCAGAACCATGCCGCCATCGTCGTTGAACACGAGGTCAATGTAGCGGTTGTCCGACAAGTTGCTCAAATCCAGCGTCGCCATTTTTTCTCCTCACGCCATTCCGACAGGCGATTTCTGAATTCTACTATCCTTTGACATGGTAGTCATGCGGCAGCGCGAACCAGGCCACAACGCACGTGAGAAGCGCAAGGGTCGCGCCCCATCGCAGCCAGAGCCAGTGGCGCGGGCCGCGCTGGAGAATGCGGAAATCTTCGGTATACACCGTCTCGCACGCGCCATTGCCAGTATCCGTCCGCGTCGTGCTGGTACCACGATGAAACCCGCCCGCGTGCGAATATTCCGCCAGATACCCCCGAAAATAAATCTGGTCGCCCACCCGAACCTCTTTCAGATTTCTGAGCACGCCGCGCTGATCGGCGAGCATGTGGTTGTTGGACGCCTGCGTTTCGACGAATTTGTGCCAGATTTCCTGGGTCGGCGCATACCAGTAACATGTCCATTGGCCGCTGTCGAAACGGATGTCCCGATACACGCCGGAAAAAGCGTTCTGTCCCCAGACCACGCACAAATCCGCCGCGTTGAGATGATCGCCCCACTGCTGATGGACGTAATCCCAAAACCCGTCCGCCTCGTGCTTGCTGACCACCAGTCCATAAAGCTCATAACGGTACCGGGGGCTGATGTGGTAGGCGACATGATTCACGGTCGTCTCAAACGGCGGCGTGGTCACTGCCTCCTGCAACGGCTCGCGGGCAAGTTCCGGCAGGATGCGCTCAGGCGGCGGCAGCGCGTCGCCTGCGTAAAAACCCACCCCCAGCGCGATCAGGCTGGCGAAAAAGAGGTATTTGAGGAAGGCGCGCAAGGGGAAAGAAAAACTATTTCAGCTTGCCGCGCACGACCCGGACTCTGGTCGCGTCCCGGACTTCCAGCGTGCCGCCGTGGCCGCTCAGGTTGCCGCAGGCGCAGGCCGATTTGATGCGCGGCACGGAACTGACCACCTCCGAGCATTCCTGGCATTCATAATAAATATCCCCGCCGGTCGGCAGATCGTCCGGGGACGGCGCGGGGTCAATCGGATAAAAATTGTAAATTTTTCGCATGTCCAGTTTCATCGCGGCTTCCTTGTCAACGTGCTGCCTGAATGGGAGACTCTGAATCATCCCGTTCGCCCTGCGGCCTGGTCGAAGGTCTCCCTGTCAACACAAGGGCAACGACGGCCTCAGCCCGAACGGCCTGAAATTGTTCCGGGCTTCCCAAAGGGGATTCTCTCAGATTTTGTCGATTTCCGCCGCCTGCCGGAAATAACGGTTCGCCTCCGCCGTGTTACCCAGACCATCTTGCAGGCGGGCGAGCGTCAAAAATCCGGCGCGACTCGGCCCCAACGCGAGCGAGGCTTCCAGATAGCTTTGCGCCTTGCCCCAGAGTTTTTGCCGCTCGCACAGACGCCCCAGCGCCAGCAACAGATGGCTGTCTTCGGGATGCTGGCAGAGCCATTCGTCCGCCCTGGCGATGCGGGCAATCAGGGTTTTGCCGGAGGCCGACCCCAGTTGCCCATACAGGGCAACCAGTTCCGACGACCACTCGCCTTCCGCGAGCGCCGCCTCAATGATCGGCGCGGCGTGGTCATCCTCGTTCAAACGGTGCAGGCTGCGCGCCACGGCCAGCGCCAGTCTCGACGTGCGTTCCTCACGGCGCAGGCCGTTGAAATATTCGAGCAGTTGGGCGGCGTCGCCCTGCCGCTGCCCAAGCGCTTCCTGATGCGCCTTGACGCGGATGGCCTGTGCTACTCCGGCTTGCAGGCCGCCGCGCTTTTCCAGTTGGCGCGTCAGCTTCAGGACGCCGCTGGCGTCGCCCAACTGCTGACGCGCCCGCAATTCCAGACGCAGGGCGGCAATATGGCGGCCATGCTGGCGTTCCAGTTCCTGCAAGCGCAGGAGCGCCGTTTGAAAGTCGCCCAGTTCCACGGCCATTTCCGCCTCGATCATCAGGGCGGCGGCCTGCGCTTCTGGCGCGACGCGCACCCGTTCCAGCCAGAGCGCCAGTTTTTCGGTCTCCCGCAGCCGCTGGGCGGCGCGGGCGGCGATCAGCGCCGAAGTGCCCGGCATATGCCCCGTTTTCCAGCCCGCTTCCGCGCGCCGCAGCGCCTGCCCAAAACGCCCTTCAAACAGGAGGCGGATGGCTTCTTCCAGCGCCACGCCCGCCTGTTCTTTCTGGCGCGTGACCCGGTAGGCGCGGGCGCGTTTGGGCAGCCCCAGGGTAAACAACAGGCTGCGAATCAGGACATAGCCAAGAATGAACGCCGCCAGCAGTACCAGAATCAGAAGATTGAGGCTGAAGTCTGCCCGCCAGGGCGGCAGCACCACAAGCACCAGACCATCGTTATGCTGCGCCAGCAGGGACGCGCATACCGCCAGAAAAAAAAGTCCGAGAATCCAGAACAGGCCGCGCATGATTAACGATTGCCCCGATTGGCCTTGAGCGTTTGCAACGCGCCCAGACTGTCGCCCGGATGGGGAAGCTCCACGGTGATTTCGGTCGCGGCCAATTGCTCTAACGTCGCCATCGCCGCCTGCACCGTTTTTTCCTCGCTATTGAAATATTCCGTCAGCCAGGAATGCGCCGTCTTGAGTTCGTTGTGAAATGTCCACTGGTCGTGAGAAAGCAGGGCCAGACGGGCGTTCAGGAGGCGGAGCTTGATGTTTTCGCGCAGAATCAAATCCTGTTGGGTGGACAGCAGCACCGGCTCCTTGCGGTCAAAGCGCTGGATACGCACCATGCCGCGAATTTCCTGCCAGCTTTCCCGAAGGAATTTCATCCCCCACGCGGCGGTTTTTCCCCCGGCTTCCTCATTTTGGGGCGCCACCGCTTCGGGAGGGGCAAACGCCAGCAGGAGCGGCAGCTTGTCCACGCTGACCATGACGCTTTCCAGACGTAGGCTCATGCCGGGAAGATCAACAAAAGGCGTCATTTTCAAGGTTTCAAGGTCATGCGCCAGCGCGCGCCGCAAAGGCAAGAACTGCGGCCTTGCCGCGCGCGCCAGACGCTCGTCGGCGGCGGTCAGCGCCAGAATGGCCAGTTGCGTGTTGCCGGACAATTGCAGGTGCTGCACGGCGATATTGATGTTTTGCTCCACTTCCG
>JAITNI010000239.1 GCA_031290535.1 Zoogloeaceae bacterium | reverse complement strand
CGCCTTTCCAGCCAGATCAAGGCGCTCGCAGCGGCCTGATTTGCCTTGGTTCTGCCTTGATCGACCCCATTGAAAAACGGCGCTTCCCGCGCCGTTTTTTGCTTTTTCACGCCCCCATCTTGTCCTTTGCCCGTTCAGAGGCGACAATGCTGCGCTATGCGCTCCTTTGACCTCATCATTCTCGGCGGGGGGTTGGCAGGCGCAAGCCTTGCCGCCGCCTTGCGCGAAAGCCGCCTTTCCATTGCGCTGGTGGAAAGCCAGCCCCCGACCCGTCCTGCGGGCTGGGATTCCCGCATTTACGCCATCAGTCCAGCCAATGCCCGTTTTTTGCAAGGCATTGGCGTTTGGGAGCATCTGAATTCCGAGCGCATCACGCCCATTACCGCGATGCACGTGTTTGGCGATCTGGGCGCGCCACTGGATTTTTCCGCCCAGGCCGCCGGGGTCAAGGAATTGGCCTGGGTCATGGAATCTTCCCTGATGGCCGACGAGCTTTGGGAGGGCATCAAGCGCCAGCCCAACCTGACCCGTTTTTGTCCCGCGCAACCGGCGGCGCTGGAAATGCGTCCCGAGGCGGCGATCCTGACGCTGGCAGAAGGGACGCAGCTCTCTGCCCGTCTGCTGGTCGGCGCGGATGGCCGGGATTCCTGGGCGCGTCAGCAGGCCGGACTGAAAGCCGTCACCACCCCGTATGGCGAAAAGGGCGTCGTCGCCAATTTCGAGACGGAGCGCCCGCATCAGGGCATCGCCTGGCAATGGTTCCGGGACGATGGCGTACTGGCGTACCTGCCCCTGCCCGGTCAGCGCATCTCGATCGTCTGGTCAACGCCCGATGCCCATGCCGATGAATTGTGCGCCCTGTCGCCCGCAGACCTGGCCGCACAGGTCGCCCAGGCGGGGCAGCAGGTATTGGGTACGCTCACACCCATCACGCCCGCCGCCGCCTTTGCCCTGCGCCTGATTACCGTACCGCAGATCATCGCCCACCGGCTGGCGCTGGTGGGCGATGCCGGGCACGGCATTCATCCCCTCTCCGGCCACGGCATCAATCTGGGCTTTCAGGACGCCCGGACGCTCGCGGAACAACTTGCCGCCGCCCCGCCCTGGCAGGATATTGGCGCGGAAAATTTTCTGCGCCGCTACCAACGGGCGCGCAAGGAAGAAACCTGGCTCATGCAGCACACGACCGACACCCTGCGCCGCCTGTTCCGGGCCAATCCCGCGCTCCCGCTTCTGCCGTTGTTTCGCAATCTGGGCCTGTCGCTCGCCAATCAGGCAAAACCCCTCAAAACCCTGCTGGCGCGTTACGCGCTGGGCGCTTTCTGAAAAGAAGCGCTGCTGCGCCCCAGACGATACAGCGCCACCTCCCCATTCAGATTGGGATTGGCGTGCACCGGTTGTCCGTGCGCGAACGCCAGCCGTTCGCGCACCTGGATGCGTTCATCGGCGCACAGGGCGTCAAAGTCGGCGATGGTGAAAAAACGTACATTCGGGGTGTCGAACCACTGGTAGGGTAGATGCCGGGAGACCGGCATTCGGCCAGCCGCGATGGCGTCCCGGTGCGGCTGGTAGCCAAAATTTGGGAAAGAGACCACGGCTTCATGCCCCACCCGCAGCATTTCCTTCAACAAAGGCACGGTGTGGCGCACGGTTTGCAGCGACAGGGACATGATGACGTGATCGAAAGCGTCATCCTCAAAACCCGACAGTCCCCGCTCCAAATCGAATTGCAGCACATGGACGCCATTTTTGATGCAGGCAGCGAGGTTGTCGGGGTCGAGTTCCACGCCATAGCCGCGCACCTGTTTTTCTTTTTTCAGGGCGGAAAGCAGGGCGCCGTCGCCACAGCCCAGATCCAGCACCCGTTCGTTGGGCTGTATCCAGCGAACGATGCACTCAAAATCGAAGCGTCCGCGCATGGTAGTCAGCGAGCTGCTCATCATGAAATCCCCTTCAGATAGGCGGCCAGCGCCTGATGATAATGCGGCGCGTTGAGCAGGAACGAATCGTGTCCGGCATCGCACTCGATTTCCGCATAGCTCACTTCGCGCCCGTTGTGCAGCAGGGCGTAGACGATTTCGCGGCTTCTTTCCGGGGCAAAGCGCCAGTCGGTCGTAAAGGAAGCGACAAAAAAACCGGCCTGGGCACGCGACAGGGCAGCGCGCAAATCGCCGCCGTAATCAAGCGCCGGATCAAAATAATCCAGCGCCTTGGTGGTCAGCAGATAGGTGTTGGCGTCGAAAGACTCCGCGAACTTGTCGCCCTGATAGCGCAGGTAGGATTCAATCTCGAACTCCACCTCATAGCTGAAATGAGGCTTGCCGTGCCGCAACTGGCGACCGAATTTTTCCGCCATCTGGTCGTCGGAAAGGTAGGTGATGTGCCCCACCATGCGCGCCAGTCGCAGGCCATTGCGGGGCAGAACGCCATGTTCGTAATAATGCCCGCCGTGAAAATCCGGGTCGGACAAAATGGCCTGCCGGGCCACTTCGTTGAAGGCGATATTCTGCGCCGAGAGCCTGGGCGCGGAGGCAATCACCACGCCATGCCGCACCCGCTCAGGATATTCCAGCGTCCATTGCAACGCCTGCATCCCGCCCAGAGAGCCGCCCAGCACGGCAGCCCAGGCGTCAATGCCCAGATGGTCGGCCAGACGGGACTGCGCCGCTACCCAGTCTTCCACCGTCAGCAGGGGAAAATCCGCGCCATAGGGCTTGCCGGTAGCCGGATTGATGGACATCGGGCCGGTCGAGCCGTGGCAGCCGCCCAGATTATTGACGCCAACCACAAAAAAGCGTTCCGTATCGAGCGGCTTGCCGGGGCCGACCAGGTTATCCCACCAGCCGAGCGTTTTTTGCGGCGCGGCGGCGTCATAAAACCCCGCCACATGATGATTGCCGGAAAGCGCGTGACACACCAGCACGGCATTTGTTTTTGCCGCGTTCAGCGTGCCATAGGTTTCATAGACCAGCGTGAAGCCGGGAAGAGAAGCGCCGCTTTTGAGCGTCAGAGGCGTCCCGAATGTCGCCGTCTGGGGGGCCACCAGACCCACGGAAGAAAGATCGTTCATGAGATTCCAAAACAAAAACCCAGTCGGCCAAAGCGGCGAGACTGGGCAAGCATACGCCTCGCTTTAGCCGTATTTTTAGCGCGCCCCGCAAGCTGAGTTCAAACCGGCGCGTTCCGGGAAACCCGGATTTCAGAACAGTAACGGGAGGCAGGGAAAAAGTCAATGCAGGCATAACGGTTTGTCACGGACAGAGGTTCAATCCGTCTGGCCATTCTCCAGCACCCGATGAGCGACAGGCGTTCATGCCTGTCGCGGCGAACGACTCTGGCGAAGGGGCCTCCCCCCGCCGGGTTTTCAGCGCGGCGCGAACCGCCTTATTGCTTCCGGCTTTTATGCGTTTTGGCGCGCGAGGCGGATTTGGCAACCGACTTTTTCGCGGCGTGTTCCGCGCGCGTTTTGCTGGTCGCTGTTTTTCCCGCAGCGGCGTCGACCGTTTTTTCAGCGCGTCGGGCAGGATGAGTGGGGAGCGCGGTTTTTTTCGTCTCCTGCGCGGCCAGCACAAAGTCGATCCGGTT
>JAITNI010000235.1 GCA_031290535.1 Zoogloeaceae bacterium | reverse complement strand
TAGAATTTGACCTGCTGAACAAAATCAGGCCATGCCTCCCGACCTGCCGAACTTTGCGTATCGCATTGAATCCACGGGAAACAGCGAACTGAAAATACGCCGACAGATTGCCTCTTGGGCTTCGCGCCAAAAACCCGTTACACTTTCCTCATGTGGCGTTTTCTCACTCCCGATGTTTCTTCCCTTGCCGGACGGGCGCTGGCGCAGGGGGGGATTTTTTTGCTGGCCTTGCTGTTTCTGGGCGGCGGCGGGCTGTCGGCCTGGCATCTGGGGGGCGCGCCGTTGTGGGACGCCTGGCGCAGCCGCGACTGGCCGCCGGTGACGGCGATCATGGAAGATGTGAGCCTGAGCCACATGGGCGCGCAGGGTGTGCGGGTGTCGGTGCTGTATCGTTACCCGTGGGAGGGGCAAACGTTTTGGGGGCGGCGCTATGGGCTGCATGTGTGGACGGATAATGCCGACGCGCAACGCGCCGCGTATGCCGATCTGCTCTTTCGGCGGCGGACGCGGGCGTGGGTGAATCCCCGTCATCCCGAGGAAGCGCTCTTGAACCGGGATATTCATGGGTCGGTGGTCTTGATGGCGCTCCCCGCGCTGGGCGCGGTCGCCCTGGGCGGCGTACTGTTCTGGGCGGCGGGCGTGGGCGCGTGGCGTAATGTCCGCGTCTGGCGGCGCAGGCATCGAAAACCAGGGGGCGCGGGACAAAATCCGGGCGTCTAAAACGCGCTTCTGCCAGACTGGATGCCATCAATCGCAGCGGCTCAGTGTAAGATTGCTCTTTGCTGATTCCTGCTTTGAAAAATCATGGTTCCCCATCTGACTACCGCCCTGACCGGCCCCATTCTGGCGCTGGAGCGCCGTTTTCTTGAATTTTCCGCGCCGATCGAGCAATGGTTCCGGGGGCAGTGGCAGGAGCACATGCCGCCGTTTTATGCTTCCTGCGACCTGCGGAACGCCGGGTTCAAGCTCGCGCCGGTGGATACCAACCTCTTTCCCGGCGGTTTCAACAATCTCAATCCGGCTTTTTTGCCCCTGTGCGTCCATGCGGCGATGAGCGCGGTGGAAAAATTCTGTCCTTCCGCCTGCAAGCTGTTGTTGATCCCGGAAAACCACACGCGCAACACCTTTTATCTGCAAAATCTGGCGCAACTGGCGCTCATTCTCTCGCAGACCGGGCTGGAAGTCCGCATTGGCAGCCTGTCGCCAGACGTGACCCAGCCTGTGCGGATAGAGCTTCCCTACGGCCATTCCCTGTTGCTGGAGCCGCTCGTGCGGCATGGCAAGCGGCTGGGGCTGGCGGATTTCAACCCCTGCGCGGTGCTGTTCAATAACGATCTGTCCGGCGGTCTGCCGCCTCTGCTGCAAGGACTGGAAGAACAGACTCTGCTCCCGCCCCTGCACGCGGGCTGGTTTACCCGCCGCAAGAGCCGCCATTTTGCGGCGTATGCGCGGCTGGCGCAGGAATTTGGCGATCTGCTCGACATTGACCCCTGGCGCATCGCGCCTTGTTTTTCCAGTTGCCAGCAGCTCGATTTTCAGGCGCGTCAGGGCGAAGAGGCGCTGGCCGAACAGGTCGATGCGCTCCTCACCCGGGTACGTAAAAAATACCGCGAATACGGCATTCACGAGACGCCCTATGCCGTGGTCAAGGCCGATGCGGGCACATATGGCATGGGCGTGATGACCGTGCATGACGCCCGCGAAGTGATCGGCCTCAACCGGCGACAGCGCAACAAGATGAGCGTTATCAAGGAGGGAGTTTCTGTCTCCGATGTCATCATTCAGGAGGGCGTGCATACGTTTGAAACCGTGCGCGAAGCGGTGGCGGAGCCGGTGATCTACATGATCGACCGTTACGTGGTGGGCGGTTTTTACCGGGTACACACCACGCGCGGAAAAGATGAAAACCTGAATGCGCCGGGGATGGGATTCGAGCCGCTGGCCTTTGAGACGGGGTGCAACACCCCTGATTGCCGCGACAACCCGGACGCGCCGCCGAACCGTTTTTACGCCTATGGCGTGGTGGGGCGGCTGGCCTGTCTGGCGGCGGCGCTGGAACTGGAACAGACCGCGCCGGGGCAGGAAGGCGCGCCTTTTCAGACAACAACGCAAACCCGCGCCACCGCCGTCGCGGAGCCGGTCTGAACATGCCCCAGCAACTTGCCTTCGCGCCGGAAGCCTTTGGCGTCAATGGCCGTCCCTTGCGGCTGGCGTTTGTCATTGACCCGCTCGCCCACCTGAAAGCCGGACAGGATTCCACGGTCGCCATGATGCGGGCGGCGGAAAAACACGGGCACGAGGTGTTCGCCATCGAGGCGGCCTCGCTCGGCTGGCGACGACCGGAACACCCCGGCCAGCCCGGCGTGTTCGGCATGGCCTACCACCTGAGCATTCGTCCCGACGACCACGACTGGTATCGGGAAACCGGGTTTGAGGCCATGCCCCTGAACGCCTTTGATGCCGTGCTGATGCGAAAAGCGCCGCCGTTCGACGCGGAATACGTGACCGCCACCTGGCTTCTGGAACGGGCCGAGGCGGAAGGGGCGCGGGTGTACAACCGTCCCCGCGCCCTGCGCGATCATTCCGAAAAACTGGCGATTGCCGAATTCGACCGCTATACCGTGCCCACGCTGGTCAGCCGGGATTTGGGGCTGATCCAGCATTTTATCGACGCGCAGCGCGACGTCATCGTGAAGCCGCTGGATGGCATGGGCGGCCATCAGGTGTTTCGCATTCACCGCAACGATTCCAACCGCAACGCCATTCTGGAGATGCTGGCCTGGAATGGCCGCCGCACCATCATGGCGCAACGCTATATGCAGGAGATCGCCCACGGCGACAAGCGCATTCTGCTCCTTGGCGGTCAGGTAGCGCCCTGGTGTCTGGCGCGCATCCCGAAGGCGGGCGAGACACGCGGCAATCTTTCGGCGGGCGGCACGGGCGTGGCGCAGGAACTCACCCCCCGCGACCGGGAAATCGCCGCGCACCTTGGCCCGCTGCTCTGGCAGCGCGGCCTGATGATCGTCGGGCTGGACGTGATTGGCGAACACCTGACCGAAATCAATGTCATCAGCCCGACCTGCATGGTGGAAATTCGCCAGCAAACCGGGTTTGACGCCGCGAGCGTCTGCATCGCCATTCTGGAGCGCCTGTGTTTAACCCCCGTTGCCTGAAAAAAATCGCGTGTGCCGCCTGCGTTCTGCTGCTGATTGCCGTTTCCGGTTGCGGGCGTCCGCCGCCGCCCATTGAGCGGGAATCCTTTGTGTTCGGAACGCGGGTCAATCTTCTCATCGCCAGCGCGCCGGAACCCAAAGCGGATGAGGCCGCCGCCGCTGTGTTGCGGGAATTCGACCGCCTGCACCGCGCCTATCACGCCTGGCAGCCCTCGGAACTGACGGCGGTCAATGAGGCGTTGGCGGCGGGGCGTTCTGTGACGGTTGGCCCGGAACTGCGCGATTTCATTTTTGAAGCTCGCGCGCTGGCCGCGCAGGGCGAGTATCGTTTTGACCCCGGCATTGGGCGACTGATTGAACTCTGGGGCTTTCATACGGAGGATTTTCAGCCACAATTGCCGGATGCCGCAGCGCTGGCGGCGTGGCGTAAAAACCCCGCCTCCATCGCCCAACTGCGCCAGGAAGGCGAGACGCTCTCCAGCGACAACCCGGCGCTGGCGCTGGATTTTGGCGGCTACCTGAAAGGCGTGGCGCTGGACAGGGCGGCGGTCATCCTCAAAGCGCATGGCATTAAAAACGCCCTGATCAACATCGGCGGCAACGTCATGGCGTTGGGCGACAAAAACGGCAAACCGTGGAAAGTCGGCATCCAGCACCCGCGCCAGCCCGGCCCGCTGGCGATTCTGGAATTACGCGACGGCGAAGCCATCGGCACCTCCGGCGACTACCAGCGTTATTTTGAACTCGCGGGCCAGCGCTACAGCCACCTGATTGACCCGACCACCGCCGCGCCCGTCCGCCACACGCAAGCCGTCACCGTGCTCATCCCTCCCGGCGACAAGGCGGGGACGTTGTCGGACGCCCTCTCCAAACCTGTATTCATCGCCGGATCAGAGGACTGGCAAGCCGTCGCGCAAAAAATTGGCGCGCCAGCCGTGCTGCGGGTGGATGCCAGTGGCGAAATTCAGATCACGCCCGCCCTGAACGCCCGCCTTGACTTTGTGGGCAAACCGGTGGTGAAGGTGATGCCTGACGCATTGAATTGAGCGAGAAATCCCCCTGTCAAGGGGGAGGAATGATTGGCGGCGTTTTGCGCCGGTTTTTTTGCACCAACTGGATTTCAAACATGAAAAAACTTTGCTCACGCTTCTTCTTGCTCTTCATGCTGCTGGCGCTTTCGGCCTGCATGAGTGGCGACCACGTGTTCAGAATTTCGCAGGACAGCCTGCAAACAAAATTGCGTGAAAAACTGCCGGTGACAAAATCGTATCTGCGGATTTTTCAGGTCACGCTGGAAAATCCGCGCGTCGCGCTCCATGAAGGCAGCGACCGCATTCATCTTGGGCTGGAAGTGGCGGTTCGCATCCTCAACGCCCCGGAACCCCTGCGCGGCGAAATCGACGTCTCCGGCGGCCTCCGCTATGACCACCCGCAGGGCGCGTTCTATCTGGTCACGCCGACCCTTGAACGGATGAATCTCCACAACCTCCCGGAACAATACCGCGAACCCGCCCACACCGTGCTCTCCGGGCTACTCACCGAATATTGCGCCACCCACCCGCTGTATGTTCTGGACGCCAAAAAACGCGACCAGACGCCGGAAAACATGCAACTGAAAAACGTGCGGGTGGAAAATGGCGAACTGGCGCTCACCTTTGGTCAGTAGCTTTTTGTTCCCGTCTGTACAACAGGCTCAGGGACTACCCAGGGTCAGGGAATGCAGGGTGATTTTTGTTTTGGGCAGGCAGCGCTGCAAACTTTTTTGGTATTGCTCCGCTTCGTAATCGTTGGGAAACAGGCGACCATACACAAACGCCCCTTTTGCGGTCAGTTGCGGGTAGCTTTCCAGCGGATACCAGCCGGGTGGCGCATATGAAACGGCTTCGCAGACCACCGGGTTGGCACTGCTGGCCTCGGCGCTTTTCAGGTCAGGATAAAACGCGATTGCCACTGCATACAGCGGGAATTCCGGCGTGGGCAGAATCAGGAGTTCGGCGGCTTGCTGCGTCTTGTTCCAGTGGAGCACATACGCTCCCGCCGCCCCCGGCTGCACTTCGCCATAGGTTTCGTGCCACGCAGACAACACTTTTTTTTCATGCAGGGTCGTCTCGACAAAGGAGATTTTCGCCTTGTCATCGACGAAGGACTGCGCCAGTTCCAGTTTGCCGTCCCGAATGAGATAGAGGGCAAACGTGCGCCGCTGCGCCGCGACTTCTTCCTGTGTCACCAGAATGGCGCGTTGCGCCATGCCAAGATTGACGCGCTGCACCAGGAGTTTCATCTGCGTCGCGCCAGAACCGGAAACCCAGTCAATCTCCCCCTCGCGGATGAGCTTTTGTTTTGGCGCGGGCAGAGGCAGGGCAACCCGGTTTTGGAATTCCCCGTTTTGTTTCAGATGCAAGGCGAGCGGATAAGGAGGCACACGCTGTTTGTCCGGGCCACCGTCCGGCTCGACAACAAAAGCATATTGAAAACCGCCGCCTGCGTCCCAGGTGGCCAGCACTTCCGCGCTGGCGGACGGAGTCAACAGACCCACGCACAGCCCTATTGCAACAAAAAACAGGCATTGCCGAACAATGGGAAGCATGGAAAAACTCCGGCAAAAAATAAAAGTGGCATTGTAGGCTACGGCGCAAAAATGCGCTTCATTTCTTCGGCTGCGCCCGGAAAAAATTCACGCGCCGCATCTCCCGAATGCGGCCTTGTTCCAGTTCGCCCTCCACAATCTCATAGCCCATCAGCGCGAAAAT
>JAITNI010000217.1 GCA_031290535.1 Zoogloeaceae bacterium | reverse complement strand
ATCGTCAGGGGCAGGCGTAGTTTGCGGCTTTCCAGTTCCTCGGCAAAACGGTCGGTAAAGGCCGGTTGCGCCAAAATGCAGTAGAGATAGTCGGCGAAATCTTCCGGGGCGAAGATCTGACCGTAAGCCGTCGACAATTTCGCCAGCAATTGTGGATGCAGGTTCGCGTCTTTAGCAGCGGCATCGCGGTAAAGTGGCACGATGTCTTTTGCGCCAAATGAACCGCGAAAAAAATGCAAGTCTGGGACTTCGGCGCTGACGGTCAGAGCGGGACCGTGTTCCAGCGTCTGAGTAAACAGGCTGGCAAAGTAGAGTTGCTTGCTGGAATGCGCGCGCCATAGTTCGGGACGCAGGTAATCGCATACACGGTTGTCCGCAAGCAGGAATTGCCGGTCGAATGAGCGAAATCCATAACGGACAGGGTTTTCAGGTGGCGCGTTATGGGCAAGCTCTGCAATGGGTTTCAGTTTATTGGCGCTACGCAAGGCGGTTACAGATGTCGTGATCTTCCGGTCGCGGCTTTCCTTGAATGCACTCGCTCTGTCCGATGCGGTCAATAGTTGCCGCCAACGTTTTTCCAACACGTCTTGTGTCGCCCCAATCGGCCAGGTGCGTTTGGCTTGAGTGCCCGAATGCTGCCACGGCATCAAATCCGTCAATAACGGCCAGTTAAAATAGCCTCCTTTTCCGGCGGGGCGAAACGGAGCGTCCCACTTTTCGGAACAGGATTTGAAATTCAGATTGGCGAGAGAATGCAAAGATTCCAGCTTTGCCAGTTTTTCCGCCCGCGAGCCTTCAATGCGCGTGTAATGGACTTTGGCGGCAGTCTCCGGTCGCGGCCCGCCATAGCGCACGGCAATCGTGATGGCGACCGGGGTCTGGATGGCAAAAACATTGTCGTCCTGGTGCGTACCGCGCCCTTCGCCGCCTAGATCAATCACCCAGATTTCATCGCACAAACGGCGCATGTGCGCGCGCATCCCCAAAAAAGCGTCGCCATCGATAAAGGAACTGGCGGTGATGAAACTCACCACGCCGTGACCGTTGGCAAGGTCGTGCTCAAAGGTTTTCCAGAGGGCAAAGCGCCAAAAATACACATACAGGTTATAGAGATTCTTGAGGCTGTTGCCTTTTCCCGCTCTTTTAACGGGTTCGATAAAATCATCCAGGATAGCGTCCCGCCCGTCTTTCAACTCGCCCCAGCGCACCCAGCCGCCTGTCATGGCCAGATTTTCCTTGTCCGCCGCCGCATGACGGCCATAGGGCGGATTGCCGATGCAAACCAGCACCGGCACAGCTTCTTTGACCCGCTTGGCGCGTCTGTGTTCCAGTCCAATCGGCTGATAAAGCAAGGGCAGTTCGGGGATTTTTTCGCGCGGCGATTCCAGCGTGTTATTGAGCATGATCTGTACGCCATCGCCGGGCAGTTCTCCGCCATATTGCTGCACCATCCGCGTCAAACGCAGCGAGGCGACGGCATAGGGGCCAACCATGATCTCGAGGCCATAAAGACGGGCGCCCAATAAAGTAGCGCGGGCGGGTAACACACCTTCACCTTCCTTTTGCCGCACGGTTTCCAGCGCGTGTTCGATGATGCCGAGCAGGTACGTTCCCGTGCCAACCGCCGGATCGAGCACATTGACGCTGCCGGCGGCAAAACCCAGAGGCTTGCCGAGTTTGTTCCGCAGCAGCTCATCCACCAGACAAACCTGTGCTTTGACCACTTCGACCGGCGTGTAATAAACCCCCGCGCTGCGGCGTAGTTCGGGGTCGTATTCGGCCAGGAAATCCTCGTAGAAATTCAGCCACGGATCGCGTCGCCCGCCGCTCATCGTACCGGACGGCACGCGGCTGATAACGCGCAACAGCACATCCAGCGAAGCGCCGAGATGTTCCTTGACCAAAGGGTCGGTCAGCGCTTGCAGGGCGCGGGAAAGCAGTCTGTTGGCGTGAGTCAGCGAAGCGATGGCCTGATCGAGAAACAGGGTGTCGCTGCCATTGGAGCGCGCCAGCAACAGGGTAAACGTCACCGTCTGGGCATAGGCGTCGGCAAAATGCGCGTCGTCCGCGCCGGGAAACAGATAGCGCCGCCAGTCGTTGGCGGCGGAATGTACGGCGGGAATACCATTTTTGAGCGCGTCCAGAACGTCATCGCGCAGATTGCGGCAAAGCGGCGCGAGGTATTCGACCAGCTGTTTGGCGTTGCCGGGAACAATGGGTTCCCAACTAAGGAAGTCGGTGAGCAGTGCGTTGAATTGGCGGGCGCTTTCCGCGTCAACAGCCGCCGCGCCAAGAGCGCACGGGTCACGCGGCAAGGAGAAACCGCGAACCGGCTTGCCGATGCGATACAGGGCAAACGCCTGCCCGTCGCTGTACAGGATATTGGGCAGATTTTTGAAACGCTCCCATTGCGCTTTGTCATGCCCTTTGAATTTTGCCGTATCCGCCCCCTTGCCCGGCGCTTTGAGTTCGACATGTCCGCAAAGGAGCTTGTTGCAAGCGACGCCATAGTCAGGCCGCCCAATAGTCATCAACGCCGTTTCGCCAATCGGCACCACCTTCTGAAAACCCAACTCCTGCCCGGCGACGGCGAGCAATTGCTCGAACGGGGCGCGTAACTGGTCTTCCGGCTCTCCGGCCACATGCACGGAGAATTTTTCATGCAGGCTCCGGGCGAACTGTTGCAAGGCGGTTGCTTGGTTTGACATGACGTGACGGGTTGATAATCGGGCAGACGATCATAACGTGGAATCGCGCTCTGTGCAGGGCGACTGCGTGAATCTTGAGGGCATACACCTCCGGCGACCGGCATGATCCGCGAGTCTTCATCGGTCAGGTTGATCTGGTCTTGTGCCTGGGGACCTA
>JAITNI010000208.1 GCA_031290535.1 Zoogloeaceae bacterium | reverse complement strand
AAGACCTCCCCCTGCTTTGCCGCGAACTCCTGTACACCGCCATCACCCGCGCCCGTCAGGGCGTACTGCTGCTCGGCTCCGCCCCCCTGTTCCAGACCGCCGCCCGCCGTCAGGCATTGCGCGACAGCGGTCTGGCGGCGCGTTTATGCGTCGGTTCTTAAGCCGTCGCAAGCCAAAAGACCCGTTAAATTTTCCACGGCACAATGATGAAAAATTTAAGATCCCGTTCATCCTGAAACAGGTTTTTGAAGCCCTCCCAACTGGGCTGGCGGGTTTTGTTGTTGTAGCGCGTGTAGTGCAGGCTGAAACGGGTGTTTTTCAGGGGGCCGGCGGGGGTCAGGTAGGTGAGGTCGAAAGACCAGGCGGACTCCCGCAATTTTTGCTCCACCCCATAGACTTTTCCGCCCCAGCCTCTCGCGGCGGAAAGGGTGAGCACCACGCCGGGGAGTTCGCCGATCAGGCCGTTCAGGGAATGCGAGACGCTCACGAAGACCGCGCTTTCGCGGTGATGGTTCCAGTCGGAACGGTTGTCCCACCAGGGTTCGTAAGCGCCGTTCGCGCCGCCGTAAGCGCCGCTCAGGCGATAGACAAAATAGCCCAGATGTTGCGGCTGGTCGCTGGGCGCGCGGGTGTGCAGGAATTCCGTTTTCAGGGTGTAAGGAAAAAAGTCGCGCGAGAACGCCAGATAATGTTGCGTAGCCCATTTGCCCGCATAGTGGTTGTTGGGCGAGGCCGTCCCATCGCGGTCGCCCATGACATACAGCTGGTAACTCAAAGAGAACGGCGATTCCGGGGAACGATACTTGAATTTCAGGTGCGCGCTCTGCAAAAAATCCCGCGCCTCGCCATAGGCGATCTCCGTCGACAGTCCGCCCGCCCCCTGATAACGCGCCCCAAGCGACCAGAGATGGTCAACCCCGGCCTGCCCATCACTTTTGCGAAACGCATACAGTTCCCGATACCAGGGCGCTTTGTATTTTGTGACGTAAGCGCCCGCAATGGCGAGCGTATTCCCGTTTTTGCTCCATTCTCCGCCACCTTCCGCGCCGCGATAAGTGCCGGGCATCAAAGACCAGTTGACGCCCAGCACACCGGGGCCGGTGGGCTGGAAATCACCCAGTTTTCCCCACAAAGCGCCGCTCTCATGGGCGTGGCGCAGTTTCAGATGCGCCCGATACAGCGACGCGCCGCTCTCGGCGTCCCGCTTCGACCAGTCCGGCGACCAGGGGTTCTCCCACGGAAAAAAACTGAGTTCGTGGTCGGGGCTGGCGCTGTTGGATAAATCCGTGGTGGCAAATACGCCGACGTCCACCCCGATTGTATCGGCGAAAAACGGCGAGCTGAAATCAAACTGGCCTTGCAGGGTTTGATGATGCAAATTACTGCCGAAACGCCCTTCATCGACGCGGTAACGTTCGCGGTGGCGCTCGAAATACACCAGGGTGCCGGAAAATTCCGCCGCCCGAAGGCCGTCCAGCGCGTTCCACGCGCTGCCGTTTTCCCGATCAATGGCGTCGCCGTTTTCGCCAAACGCCTCCGTCCCGCTTCCCAAAAGCAGAAAGGCGAACCACAAGGCCGGAACAGGATTCTTTTTGATGGCGAACTCCTGGTTTGGGGCTACGGAGGATTGTCCACAATCCCGTTCATGTCCTGCACATAGGCCAGCATTTTTTCCCCGGAGAGGGGCGGGCTGTAAAAATAGCCCTGAAAAATATGGCAACCCAGACGCAACAACACCTCAATCTGCTCCTGATTTTCAACAAACTCGACGACAATCTTGACCTCCAGCGCACGGCAAAGCTCGACGATGGTGGAGATGATTTCCACACAGGTCTGACTGCTGGCAACCTCCTGACTCAGGGCCTTGTCGATTTTCAGGATATTGACGGGAAAATATTTCAGATACACAAGCGAGCTGTGCCCCATGCCAAACTCATCAATCGAAATGGCAAAACCCAGATTGTGAATCTGGTTCAAAATCTGGTTGTGCAGGGATTCCGGGTCAAGGGCGACGGACTCGGTAACTTCAATGCCGATCATCTGGTGCGGCAACTGATGGCGTTCCAGACATTGCACCACCTGTTGCGGAAACGTGATGTCGTCCAACTGGCGGATGGAGACATTGACCGCCGTCTTGAAGTGTTCATCCACGCCGTGTTGCCGCCAGCGCGCCCGTTCGGCGCAGGCTTCATTCAACACCCACAAGCCCAGCGGACGCATGAAATCGCCGTCTTCGGAAATCGCCACCATGATGGGCGCGGGAATGGAACCATAGACCGGATGCCGCCAGCGCACCAGCGCTTCCGCGCCCACCGCCTTGCCGGTGTGATGATCCACCTGCGGCTGGTATTCAAGATACAGCCCGGTGTTTTTCTTCAGCGCCCGCTCCAGATCGCTCGCCAGCACCCGCGCCAGCACACCGACGTCATCATCGCGGTCAAGGCATTTTTTACCGGACGGGCCAACCTCATTGCTACAGGCAATGGTCATCAGGGCGCGCATCGCCTTTTTCTGGCGTTCTTCCTTGACGCGGTCGGAAATTTTGACAAAGGGGATGTAGAGCAGCGTCCCCAGAATCAGGTTGAAAACTTGCAGGAGGCTACCGGAAAGCGAATGGGTCGCAAAATAGCCGCCCAGAATCGGCGGCGTTGTCCAGTCCAACACCGCTTCCGGCATGGGCACCATGCCGTAGTAAACAGCCAGAAAACTGGTCAGCAGCAAGAGGAGCGGCACCAGCAGAAAGGGCAGTAAAAAAACGGGATTCAGAATCACGGGCAGGCCAAACAACAGAATTTCGTTGATATTGAACAGCCCCGGCAGGAGCGAGACGCGGGCCAGCCGCTGGCAGCCGTCGTTGCGACTGGAAAAGAGGAGCGCCGCCAGCAGGCAGATCGAGGAACCCGAACCGCCCATGAACACAAAAATATCCAGAAAAGGCTTGGTGATAATGGCGGGAGGCATCCCCGCCGCGAGATTGGCCTGTACGGCGCTGGCAAACAGCTCGCGGGTCATGGGATCCAGCACATTGGAGCCATGAATCCCGAAAAACCAGAACAGGTGCGTCAAAAAGACGTAGGCAATACCGCTGTCGAGCACGCTGCGAAACATTTCCAGCCGAAAGGGCAACAGGAGCGCGTCATGCACGGCCTGATGAATCGACATCCCGACGACGGCCTGAAAAGCCAGATAAAACCCGGCGAACAGAAACACCGTCAGCATCCCCGGCACCAGACACGAAAAGGCTTGTGGAATCGAGGCTTCCATCCCTTCCGAATAAATCAGCTTTTGCAGGCGCGGGATTTTGGCGAACGCGAGAAACACCCGCGTGGCCGCCAGCGCCACGAGAATGCTGACAAACAGACCCTGCGTGCCAAAATACGGCGCGAAGCCATCTATGCCATTGTTGTCAGTGGGAATCATGACCATCAGCGATGCCAGCGCCACTAGCGCGGCAATGATGGGGCTGACGGCTTCTTTCGCGTGGTGCTGGTTATGCAGGCTGGTCAGATAATAACTGATGCCAATCAGCATCGGCAGCGACAGAATGCCAAACGTACCCTGCCAGACCAGCCCCCCCAGCCGCGACCAGTTTGGCCCGAACAGGCTCTCCATGCCCTGCTGGTAGGAGGGCAGGGGCAGATTGTTGAGCAGGATGGCGAGCGCGCCCGTCACGACCAGCGGCAGGGACAGCAAAAAACCATTGCGAATCGCCAGCAGCGTCGGGCTGAACACCCACTCCGGCGCGGTCAGCGTATAAATCAGGTCAGCCAGTCGTTTGCTCAGTGGACGCGCTGGTGTTGTGGCCTGCATTTGCATCACGCTCATCCTTTACAACCCTCGTTGTGTCATGCGTTCCCCCACACTCTCCGCAACAGGATGCCCGCCCATAACCCCTCCCCGGTTCGGCGTGGCATCCAACATGTGTTTCATTTTAACACCATCCATCCGTGGGCGTTCAAGCGCGCTCCGGTCGGCAGGGCAATCGCATGAACGCCCATAAGAAGGAAGCGCGCACAGAAAGCGACCAGGCGCTACAATCCGCTATTCTCAGCATCATGAAGGATAATATGGCGCTGCATAAACAGTTCAGCGATAATCCGGCATTCAAAAAATGGTTGTCTGATAGGGTGTTCACGACAACCTATAATGCCGAAGGCAAGGCGCTCGCAAGTGGGCAACTGATGGCTTGATTATGGAGTGCGGCGGCTGTGGCCGCACACTTGCAAAGCGGGAGCAGAGCTTCCCGCATTCCATAGATCGCCCGGTTTTAGCCCTTCTCCCCCTTCTTCACCGTCTCCTTGACCCGCTCCCCCGCCAGCATCAAATCCATTTTCTGCAACACCTCGTTAATCCGTTTCACATCCTCCCAGATGCTGTGATCCATCTTCATCTTGCGATAGCTGGCGATGACCAGCGGCAGCAGGACATTTTCGTAGACGGATTTCATTTCTTTCAGTCCTTCGGCG